>CAIJMU010000036.1 GCA_903821875.1 uncultured Spirochaetota bacterium | reverse complement strand
GAGCGTTGACTAGTGTGCACCCAGAAGGCCCGGTACTCCGGGCCTTCTGCTTTTGAGGCCCCAAATAAAGCTTTTGCCCATTACAGATGGTAAGGGCAAAAGCTTTATGAGCTATCCGGCCCGCGCAAGCGGGCCGGAGACTTGTGTGAGGCCCTGCTGAACGTGCACCTCTCACCCCAGCTCCGCGAAGAGCTCTCCGGGATCGATCGAGAAGTCCGAGAGCACTGACGAGCCGATCCGCGACCAGTCGTGGAACTGCTCGCGGAGGGAGCCCTGATCGAAGTGGCCGTTTTCAAGTCGATAGACGCAGATCGAGAGGGCAGCCGGGTCGATGATCCAATACTCCCTGACTCCCATGCGCTCGTAGAGCCTGAACTTGTCATTCTGGTCCCATTTCGAACTTGAGGGAGACAGGATTTCCATGGCGAGGTCCGGTGCTCCCCGGGCATTGGCCTTCCGGATACGCGAGCTATCGCAGAAGACCACGATGTCAGGCTGCACTACGTTACACGTTTCATCGTCCTTCTCATCCCTCTCAGGAAGAAGGACGTCGAAGGGAGCTGTCAGAACCTCGCAGGGTTTACCTTTGAGAAATGCGTACAATTCTCCAGCCAGGCGCATTGAGACTCTCTGGTGGCGCGTCGATGGCGCTGCCATCATCCGCGCCAGGCCATCGATGAGTTCCCAACGCTTGTCGTCTTCCCAGGTCTTATACTGTCCGTAGGTGAACCGCTCCACTAATTGCATCGCTGCTTCTCCCATGCCGTGGTACCTCCAGTATACCAATACGCCGGAAGCCATGCCTTCTGATTTCGATGTCGGCGAAAAATCCCACGAAAAACAATTCAACGCGGAGGGATCCTCACAGCCCCCTGTCCAGGGCCCTCCCGAGTGCAGCTGCATCATCTACGTCTGCGGGCTCCAGCATCGCATAGCCCTCTTCATCCATGGCCATCACGAGGGCTTTGCGCCAACGACCCATTGCAAGCATCAGCAGTCGGAGGAGCCGCGAGCGAAGCTCCGGGTCGTGGCGGTCGTGGACCATGAGCTCGAGGTAGCCCTCGCCGAAAAGGGTGGCTGAGATCCATCGGGTAGCCAGGACAAGCTCACAGACATTCCGCGCGCCGTGGGCGAGTTCGGCGTGTTCTTCCAGCCAGGCGTCATGGAAGCCGGGAACGGGATAGACCTGGCCGTCGAGGGCAATCCAGCTGGCACCTCTGATCAGGGTCCAGGGTGGTGGGGAGGCAGAGTCATCGCTCATGGAGGAGAATCCCAGGCAGGCGCATCGGGGAAGAGCGCGAGAAAGCCTGCGAAGTGTTCAGGCTCGGGCGAGGTGACCTGGGTGCCGCCGGGCAGGACGAGGCGCATCGCGTGGAGGAGGAGGCGTCGCAGCTTATGCGATTTTTTGAGCGCCTTGTTGAGGCGGAAATCGCCATGGGCGTCGTCACCGAGGATGGGGCAGCCTGCCGAGGCGAGCTGGAGCCGGATCTGATGGGTCCTTCCGGTACCGAGTTCCAGCTCGAGGAGGGAATAGCCCTTTTCAGGTCCGAAACTGCCTATGCATTTATATTGGGTGCTCGCGCTCTTTTCCACGCCACGCACGCGCACGGCCATGTCGAGGGTTCCGGATGCTGCGGGAGGCGATCCGGCGACAATGGCCCGGTAGGTTTTCACGACCTCTCGCCCTGCGATCATTTCCGTCCATATGGCCGCGTTCCGGGAGTCGCGGGCAACTATGATGCAGCCAGTCGTGTCGCGGTCGAGGCGATGCACGAGGAAGGGCCGGAAACCGAAGTCGCGCTCCACCGCTTCGACCAGCGACACCGAGATCCCTGCCCCAGGCTGGGTGGCGAGTCCCGGGGGTTTGTCTATGACGAGGATCCCGGATTCCTCGTAGAGGGCAGTCAGCATCGGGGCGAACTATAGTGGAGCAGATACCCGGGGGCAAGCTCCGGAATTGGGGACATCGGGGACTGACTTCTGGTCAGCCCCCACCCCTTCAGTCCTGCCGCTTTCCCGAGAACAGGCCCTTGATCCTGTCGAGGAGGCCGGGTTTTTTTGTGGGTGCAGGGGCTGCCGGAGGGATCGGAGCCACAGTCTGGGCTGGGGGTCTGGCCAGGCTGGCGGTTGGCTGCCGTGCGCTAGCACCGCTCGGCCGGTCCGACTGGCTATGGGGTTCGTGATAGGCGCGGCGTGGTGCCTGGGGCGCTGCAGGGCCACGACCCTCGGGACGCCTGGGTTCCTTGCGGGGATTGGGCCTATCGCCCTCGGAGCGGGAACCACCGCCCCGCCTGCCGCCGTCGGGCGCATTTCCTGGGCCCCTGCCGCCACCCTGCGGCCCTCCCTGGCCTCCGTATTTTTCCTTCCAGACCTTCATGCGCTCTTCCTGCGAAAGGCCTGCCAGCTTCGGATCGACCTGTTCGCCGTGTTCGGAGGCCTCGGCTCCGGCGGGAAGCGGGCTGCGGCCTCCCCTGTATCCTTCTCCATGCTGAGGCGCGCGAGGCGCGGGACTGCCTCGAAAGGAGTCCTCGCGGCGCGGGCCACGGCTATCGCGTGGAAGCTCTTCCCTGTGCCTGCTGCCCGGGCCGTCACGCCGTCCCTCGGGTCGGCCGCCGGGGCCGCCGCGGCCATCCCTGCGCCCGCTGTCACGGCTACCGCCGTCACGGCTGTAACCGTGTCCATCGCGGGCCGAGCGTCCGAAGCGCATGCCCTCGCTGCGGTCCTCGACCTGGAGGGCGGGATCCCAGCCGGCCACGGGGATCTTCATACCTATGAACTTCTCGATGGAGGGGAGGTTGAAGACGAATTTCTCGCAGGCGAGGGTGATGGCCTTGCCTGACTTGCCGGCGCGCGCCGTGCGGCCGATGCGGTGCACGTAGGACTCCGTATCGTCAGGAACATCATAGTTGATAACAAGATCGAGGGCTTCCACGTCGAGGCCTCGGGCAGCCACGTCGGTGGCCACGAGGATGGACAGCCGTCCCGCCTTGAGGCTGTCGATGATCTCCAGGCGCTTGGACTGGGGCAGGTCGCCCATGATGTACTCGTTCTCGATGCCGTTGATGCGGAGGCGGCGGGAGATCTCCTCCACCATGTATTTCTGGTTCGCGAAGATGATGGCGCTTCCGGGCTTGTCGCGCCGGAGGATGCCCAGAAGGAGGCGCATCTTCTCGTGCGCGCCGACGTGATGGAGCTCCTGCGTGACGAGGTCGACGGTCATGTGCTCCGGCTCGATCACGATTTCCTTGGGGACATCCATGTACTCCCAGGCGAGATCCTTGACGCGAAGTCCCAGCGTTGCCGAGAAGAGGAAGGTCTGACGCTCCTTGGGGCCCGGGAGGTAGCGTATGAGCTTGCGGAGGTCGTCGACAAAGCCCATGTCGAACATGCGGTCTGCCTCGTCGATGACGAGGAAACCGACTTCCTTGAGGAGCATCTTGCCCTGTTTGACCAAGTCGATGATGCGGCCGGGAGTCCCGATGATCATCTGGACGTTGTCGCGGAGGGCATCGACCTGGGGACCGTAGCCAACGCCGCCATAGAAACAGGCTGAGCTGATGGGGACGAACTTGGCCAGCTTGGCGGTCTCGGCCTCGATCTGGACGGCGAGTTCCCGCGTCGGGGCGAGGATGAGGACCTTGCGGGTCTTGAGTTCGGGAACGGTCATTATTCGATTGAGGATGGGGATCAGGAAGGCTGCGGTCTTTCCGGTGCCAGTCTGCGACTGGGCGTAGATGTCCTCGCCGGCCAGGCCGTGGGGGAAGACTGCTTCCTGGACAGGGGTGGCGGTGACAAAGCCCATCTCGGTGATGGCCTTCTGGAGGTCTTGAACGAGGTCGAGAGAGGAAAATTCCATGCGATATGCTCGATCTGGAGGGGTTCGCCGGTAGGCGGCTTTTGTCACGCGCTGCGTGTCGAGGCAGCCCTTCCTGCGGCGTGCGGTGCTTTTCGCACGTCTGTAACTGTTAGGATATACCTTTTTCACAGGATGAATAAGGGGGGACGATCCGGATGGCTACCCGAGCCCGGGCGGGGGCTACAATGAGGCCGTGATATGGTACTGCCATGAGTAATTCCAGGCTTGATGCCAGCATGCCTCCAGGTGCCCTGCCCCTCTGTCCGCTTCCCACAGCCTGGACCGCTCTGGTGGATCCCCTCGATCCTCTGCCTGAATATCCCCGTCCCCGGCTCCAGCGCGAGGCCTGGCTTTCGCTCAATGGGCCCTGGGACTACGCCATCAGGCCGGGGAAGGAGTCCCTTCCGGCTGCCTTCGATGGAACCATCACCGTCCCCTTCGCCGTCGAGTCCGCCCTGTCGGGCGTTATGCGGCAGCTTCTTCCAGGGCAGCTGCTCTGGTATTCGCGGAGTTTCGAAACCCCCCCTTCATGGTCCGGCGCTCCTGCGGTCCAGCTCAATTTCGGGGCCGTGGACTACGAGTGCGAGGTCTGGCTCGACGGAGTCAGCCTCGGCGGCCACAGGGGGGGCTACCTCCCCTTTTCATTCATAATTGGAAATACAACGGGAAAGCACACGCTTGTCGTCGCGGTCCGCGACCCGGGCGACCGTGGAGTCCAGAGCCGTGGCAAGCAGGGCCTGAAACCGGGCCTCATCATGTATTCGGCGGTATCGGGCATCTGGCAGACGGTCTGGCTCGAACCGCTGTTTTCGCCTAAAGCAGCGCTGGGACGCATCGAAACCTCCTGTGACCTGGGCCGGGGATTGCTCTCGCTGCGCGTCGGGGTTGTAGCGACAGGCGGGGCTGGCGGGCAGGCCGGGGATCGCGCGTGCCCGGCCGGGACCCAGGCTGAGGGCTTCCGCTTCCGTGTGGATTCCAAGGAGGGCCTGGTTCTGGAAGGCAGTGGCCGGATCGGAGAGGAACTCACGCTCCCCTTCGAAGGCGCCCTGCCCTGGAGCCCCGCATCCCCCCGGCTCTACCGCCTCTCGGTGGAGACCGACGGCGGAGATCGTACTAATTCCTATTTTGCCTGGCGGAGCTTCGGCGTAGGCGACGGCGGCAAGGACAGGAGGGGCAGGAGGCGTTTCCTCCTCAACGGCGAGCCGCTTTTCCTGCACGGCGTCCTCGACCAGGGCTATTGGCCCGATGGTCTCTATACCGCACCCACCGACGAGGCCCTGGCCTTTGACATCGAGGCTGCCCGGCGCCTCGGCTTCAACATGATTCGGAAGCATGCGAAGGTGGAACCGGCCCGCTGGTACTATCACGCGGCGAGGCTCGGCATGATCGTCTTCCAGGACATGCCGTCAGGGGGGAGGCCGCGGGATCCCTTTGTCCTCGGAGCCCTGGGTCTGTACGGTCCTCGCCTGGATGACCGGAAGCCCCTGGCCCGCTGTATCGGAGGGGCCGGCGACAGGAAGGGGAGGCAGGATTTCCTCCTCGAGCTGTCGGGCATGGTCAGGGAATTACGGGGCGAGGCGGCCGTGGCCTCCTTCTCGCCCTTCAACGAGGGCTGGGGACAGTTCTCGGCAGCGGAGGCGGTTGCGCTTATCAGGAAGCTGGATCCCAGCCGTCCCGTCGACGAGGCATCGGGCTGGTTTGACCAGGGCGGGGGCGACTTCGCGTCGATCCACCGCTATTCGGAGCGCCTCCGGTGGAAGGCGCCACAGCTCAGGAAGCCGGCCCGTGCCTGGTTTTTTTCCGAGTACGGGGGCCTGGCCTTGAGCGTCAGAGGCCACTTCTGGCCACGGAAAAAGGAATTCGGCTATCGGCGATTCTCCGACCGGCGAAGCCTGGAAGAGGCCTGGCTCAGGCTCCTGGCCCAGGAGCTGGAGCCCAAGATCGCCAAGGGTCTGGCAGCTGCCTGCTACACCCAGATCACCGACGTGGAGCAGGAAACCAATGGCCTCCTGACCTACGACCGCCTGATATGGAAGGTGGACGAGGGAAGGGCGAGGCTGGCCGGAGAGGCGCTGGTCGCGGCCGGAACGGCCCAGATCGCCCCAGGCGTCGAAAAAGGGACTAATTGCGAGTAGTTTCGGGGCCTTGGCGGGCAGGGGTCCGCGGGGAGACTCTTGTTTGGCCCTCCGCCGGGCACCGCATCTCATCCCCATGAACTGTGCATGAACCTCGGAGGCCAGCCTTTCCCTTTCGCCGGGAAAGAGCTAACTTCGGGCTTTGCATTCCTGTTCGCATTTGGATGCGGATCGATGCTCAGGAAAGGAGCCACAGTCAATGTCACAGTCCGTCCTTTGGATAGGCATCGATATCGGATCGACTACCGTGAAGATCGCCGCAGTCGAACCGGCGACAGGAAACCTGGTCCATTCGCGCTATCTCAGGCACGAGGCGAAGCAGGCTGCTGTCACGTCCGAGCTCCTCGATGAGACGATCAAGCTGTTTCCCGGAAGGGAATTACGGCTTGCCCTCTGCGGCTCGGGGGCTTCTGGCATCGCCACTGCCATTGGTGCTTTTTTCGTACAGGAAGTAGTTGCCGGGGCGATAGCGATACGGAAGCTCCACAGCGAGGCTTCGACTGCCATCGAGCTCGGCGGACAGGACGCCAAGGTCGTCTTCTTTACCCGGGATGTCGAGACGGGAGAGCTCCTCGCCTCCGACATGAGGATGAACGGCAGCTGCGCCGGCGGGACAGGAGCCTTTATCGACCAGGTGGCGGAGCTGCTGGCGACGAAGACCGAGGCCTTCAACAGTCTGGCCGAGGAGGGCCTCACCCTCCACGATATTTCGGGGCGCTGCGGTGTCTTTGCCAAGACCGACATCCAGCCCCTTCTCAACCAGGGCGCGCCAAAATCGGACATCGCCCTCTCGTCCTTCCACGCCATCGCGAAGCAGACAATTGGTGGATTGGCGCAGGGCATGGAGATCAGGGCTCCCGTGGTATTCATGGGTGGTCCCTTCTGCTTCAACCGGGCCCTCGTCCGCGTCTTCACCGAGCGTCTCGGGCTTGGCCCTGGCGAGGCCATAATCCCTGAGCGTCCCGAGGTCTTCATGGCCCTCGGCGCAGCCCTCTCCCTGCCGGTGATGTTCGACGACAGGCCCTCGCTCTACGATCCCGACGCGGCGCGCGCGGCCCTCCTTGACCGGGGGGCGGGACTCCGCGAGGGGGAGGAAGCCGAGTACCCGGTTTTCTTTGCGGACGCGGACGAGCTGCGCGCCTTTGCCGAGCGCCATCCCGCCGAGCGCTACGAGCCGGCGCCGATACCCGAGGGCGGGACAGTCGAGGCCTGGCTTGGCATAGACGCGGGTTCGACGACGAGCAAGTTCGTCCTGGTCGATGACGAGGGAAAGCTCCTCTGGCGCTTCTACGCCTCCAACGAGGGAGATCCCCTGGCAATTGTAAAGAACGGCCTCGTCGAGCTGCGTGAAGCCTTCAGGTCGCGGAATGCGGAACTCAAGGTCCTCGGTGCCGGGACGACAGGCTACGGCGAGCTCCTCTTCGCCAAGGCCCTCCACGCCGATTTCCACACGGTGGAGACGGTGGCCCACGCCGAGGCGGCGCTGCGCCTGGCCCCCGGCGTCTCTTTTATCCTCGACATCGGGGGCCAGGACATGAAGGCCATCACCGTGGCCGATGGTGTAGTTACGAGCATTGTCCTCAATGAGGCCTGCTCAGCAGGCTGCGGCTCCTTCCTGGAGACCTACTCGCGTTCCCTGGGCATAGCCGTCGGGGACATCGCGCGCCTGGCCTTCGCCTCCACCGACCCCTCGAAGCTGGGTTCACGCTGCACGGTCTTCATGAACTCGTCCATCATTACCGAGCAGAAGAACGGCAAGAGCACCGAGGACATCATGGCGGGACTCTGCCGCTCGGTCGTCGAGAACATCTTCACGAAGGTCCTCAGGGTACCGAACATCCAGGTCCTCGGGGACCTCATCCTCGTGCAGGGCGGGACCTTCAGGAACGACGCCGTGCTTCGCGCCCTCGAGCAGTTCACGGGGGCGAAGGTAGTCAGGCCGCCCCATCCCGGGGAGATGGGCGCCATCGGCGTGGCCCTCCTGACTGCCAGGAAGTCGCGGGCTGCCTGCAGACCTCCTTCGACCTTTATCGGCCTCGACGCCCTTGATGCCTTCAGCTTCGAGAAGCTGCCGGCGAGCATCTGCCCCTTCTGCCAGAACTCCTGCAGGCGCTCGATCGTGCGCTTTGCGGACGGCTCGGAATTCGTGACGGGCAACCGCTGCGAGCGCGGTGAGATCACGGGGGACCCCCGCGATCCCGCCGTACGCGACCGCCTTCGCCATGCGCAGAAACGCATCGACGCGGTGGCCGACCTCCTTGCCTTCCGCGAGAAGCTCATGTTCAGGAGCGCGGCCAAAAATACAGTTACAACTAATACTACTTTCAGGAGGATCAGGATCGGCGTGCCCCGTGCCCTGGAGTTCTGGAATTCCGCACCCTTCTGGGGCGCCTATCTCGAGGCTCTCGGGCTCGAGGTCGTCTACTCATCGCCGAGCACGGTCAAGCTCTTCGAGGAGAGCCTCCGCTTCGTGCCCTCGGACACCGTCTGCTTTCCCGCCAAGCTCGCGCACGGCCATGTCGAGGACCTGGCTCGGCGGGGTGTCGACAGGATCTTCATGCCCATGATGATCAAGATCCCCAAGGAGAACGCGAAGGCCCGTTCGATGCACAGCTGCGCGGTAGTGCAGGGATATCCACTGGTCATTGAGGGGAGCAACGAGCCCGAACGGAGCTACGGCATTCCCTTTGACCATCCTGTGTTCCATTGGTACGACCGCACGCGCCGCGACCGCCAGCTCGCAGCCTGGACGCGCGCAACCCTCGGCATCGACGGAGGCCTGATACGCCGGGCAATCGCGGCCGGGGACGAGGCTACGGCGGCCCACGCGGAGAGCCTCCGCGCCGAATCGGTCAAGGTCCTGACTTCCCTCGAGGGGACGAAGGATTTCGCCGTGGTTCTCGCTGGTAGGCCCTACCACACCGATCCCCTGGTAAACCACGGTCTCTCCGCCCAGTTCACGCGCCTGGGTGTGCCCGTGCTCCTCTACGAGGCCCTGCCCGGCATCGAGGAAATGGACCTTTCGAGCGTGCGCGCGGATTCCGTCAACACCTTCCATTCGCGCATGTTCGCGACGGCCCTCTACGCTGCGCGCCACCCCAACCTCGAGGTCGTGCAGATGGTGAGTTTCGGCTGCGGCCACGACGCCATCATCACCGACGAGATGTCGCGCATCCTCTCCGAGATGGCTGACAAGTCACTATTGGTCATAAAACTCGACGAGGGCGAGATACGAGGCCCCATGGCCATCCGCGTGAAGTCCTTTGTGGAGACGGTACGGTCGAGGAGGGAGAGGGAGGGCGGCTCGCCTGTCCTGCGGGAATTGCCCAAGCCCTACGAGGTGACCTTCACCAGGCCCGAGCGGGCCTACAAGACGGTCATGATCCCCAACCTTTCGGAGGCCTTCTGCCGCGTCGCCACCGCAGCGATACGCGCCGACGGCTTTGTCGCCGAGCCGCTGCCGCTGGCTGGGCGGCGGGCGATCGAGCTTGGAAAGCGCTTTGTGCACAATGACATCTGCTTCCCTGCGCAGATCAATGTCGGGGAGTTCCTCGCCGAGATGGAAAAAGGAGTGCGGGACCCGAAGACGACAGTCTGTGGCCTTGCAAAGAACTGCGACGATTGCCGCGCCGGCCAGTACTCGGTGATCGCCAGGAAGGCCCTCGACGACGCAGGATACAAGGATGTCCCGATATTCACAACCAGCAGCAACGCCAACGAGCTCCACCCCGGGCTGGGCATCGGCCTGACCTTCCAGCTCCGCATGCTCTGGGGCCTGGCCATGGTCGATGTGCTCGAGCAGATCCGCCTGCGCACACGGCCCTACGAGGCCGCGCGGGGATCGACGGATGCCGCCTTCGGGCGCGGCCTCGACGCGATTTCGAAGGCACTGGAAAAGGGCGTGAAGCCGGCGAGAGCTGCCTTTGACTTCGCTCTGGCCGAACTCGACGCAGTCGTCCTCTCAGAGGGTCCGAGGAAGCCGAGGGTCTTCATAATTGGTGAGATCCTCCTGAACTACCACCCCACCTCGAACTGGAACCTGGTGGACTGGCTCGAGGCGAACGGAATGGAGGCGATGATGCCCAGGCTCGTCGACTTCTTCCATCGCGATGCCTTCCGCGTGGGCGAGGAGGCCCGGAGAGGACTCATCGACAACCCCATCCTCAATGGCTTGATCGCCGGCATCACGGACAAGGTCTACGCAGGGGTCGTCGAACGGATCCTCCACCAGGCGAGGGCGGCGCGCAACGTTGAGATGCCAGTCGGCATCCACCACCTCGCCGAGAACGCCGTAGGCTTCGTCGACAAGACCTACATGGCGGGGGAGGGCTGGCTGATCCCCTCGGAGATCATCGAGCGTGCCCGCGATGGCGTGGAGTCATTCGTCATAGTACAACCCTTCGGTTGCCTGCCGAACCACGTGACAGGGCGAGGCCTCGTGAAGACCCTCAGGCGGATGTTCCCGAAGATCACGATCCTGTCGCTCGACTACGACCCCGATACAAGCCTGGCCAATGTCGAGAACCGCCTGCAGATGCTGGCGATCTCGGCGCGGGAAAAGGCGAAGCGCGCATCTAGATCGCAGACTTTACATAGCTGAGCTTACCGATGTCGCCGTAGGTGGCGTACATCTGCTGGCGGCTCGAGAAGGTCAGGCGGCTTCCCATCCTTGCGTACTTCGAGCCCGGAATATCCATGCCCTGGATCATCGCGCAGCTTACGCCGCGAGAGGCGTAGATGGCCTCGAGGGTTTCCACGATATCCGGCCCCTCGGCCTTGAGGTAGATGATGCGGAGGTCGAAGGACAGGGGAAACTGGAGTTCGGCTGCGTCGATACGTGGATCGGTGGAGGGGACTTCCATCGGGGGACCTGGGTTCGTGGTGTCGTCCATGGCCCGAAGATGCCATGGGAGGGGCCTTCGGGGCAAGGTGGCGGCGGGCCGCCTGGCCATCGGGCCGGGACCGATGGCCAGTCCGTCTAACTGATCCTAATTAGTGCATTCAAGGCAGGAGGAGCGAGACGATCGCGCTGCTCCCATCAGCGTCCACGACGATGTCGACGGCACCGGAGGCCGGGCCGACCGTGGTGGTGGCGGAGTCGAGGCCGAGCGTCCCGATGGCCGTCGCGACAAGGCGCCAGGAACCCTGCGGGAGCGTGATGCGGAAGGCGCCGGATGTGTCCGTGAGTCCGAAGGCCACGTAGGGCAGCGGTGCGGGAAGACCGCGGTCCCCTGCCGCCAGCGGCCTGGCTTCGACGCGCGAGGGGATTCCGATTCCCGCTGCGCTACTGACGCGGCCCTGGGCGCCCTGTCCTGCCGTGGCCAGGAGCTCGAGAAGGGCCTGACGATGCCTGCGAATCACTGCCGTGCCCACGTCCTCCCTCCTCGAGGTCCAGGACTTCAGCGGATCGAGTTCAACAGTATAGCCTGGGCAGCCAAGGGCTCCGTAGAGCCAGTCCGCGTAGCTGCCGCCGACATAGTACCAATCATAGCCTTCGATGGCGGGAAAGCTTCCAGATCCGGCTTCCGACTCGACACGGGAGCCGTAGGCAGCACTGTTGGCAGCGAAAAGGGAATGGGCTGGAGCGTAGCGGGACCGGTATTCATCGAGGCTGTAGGTCGAGGATCCCCCCTCGGTCGTACCGATATAGTCCCAGGGAATCGCGATGCAATACGATCCGGAGTGGAGGAGGACCGACATCGCATAACGCTTGTCCTCGCCGTCTTTGGCAAGGGCCAGGGCTTCGGGGACCCCGAGGTAGGTCCGCTCCGGGGCTATGCCGCTTTCCCAGCCAAAGGGCCAGGGAAAGCAGCGGTTGAGGTCGGTTCCGGACTCGGTCACCCGCGTGTTCGCTTCATACCCGAAGGGATTGGCGACGGGGACTATCGTGAGCGCCGCGCTATCGAGGAGTCCCTCGGTGGCGCTTCCCGTGCCGGCTGAACCCAGGATGGTCGCTGCGACATCGAGGGCGACCTCGGCTCCTATCTGCTCGTCTCCATGGAATACCCCGACCAATTGAACGCGTAAGGGGATTGCACCAGAGGCCACACGGGCCTTGGCGGCAGGCGATTCGATCTCGAGGGCGAGGACTGGCAACGAAGGATCACCGCCGGGCTTGGCCGCCGAGCCGCCGTAACCGAGCGTGACAACCCGCGCGTGGTCGGGATATTCCGCCGCGAGCTCCCTCATGGCGGCCTGGATTTCGGGCAGTGGGCGTGCAGCGACGCCGGGTTCGGGCACGATGCTGGCTGCCGGCACGCAGGCGACGAGGAAGGCAGCGGAGAGGAGGACGAGGAAGGCAGCGGCAGCTGCGGCCTTCGCAGGGCAGGCGACACCCGTCTGACGGGCGGCACCCGCCTGACGGGGTGGGGCTGTAGCTTGCCAGGCGGCTTGCGCGCCCACGATCTTCATAAGGCTTACTTTATATCCGTGAGTTCCAGCTCATAGGCGACCCAGGAGTCGGGGGACACGAGTCCCTGGACGCCCTTGGCGCCGAAGGCAAGGGTTGGAGGCAGCACGATGAGGCGCTTTTCGCCCTTGCCCATCGACAGGAGGGCGCGGTCTATGCCGGGAATGATCTTGTTGACGCCGACCTGGACCTCGACGAGCCCTCCATAGGCCGCCGACTGGTCGAAGACCTTGCCGTCAAGGAACATGGCTGTGTACACGATCACCGCCGTGGAACCGCTGGCCGGCTGCTTGCCGGAGCCCGCCTTTCGCAGCAGCGAGTAGCTATCGTCGGCGTTGGCAGCGAGGCCAGGCCAGGTCTTCCTGGCGAGGGCGAGGGCGGAGGCCTTGTCGAGGGGGGCCGACCTGACAGGAACTGACAGGGCCGCCCGGCGCGCGTCGAAGGAGGCCTGGTCCGCCAGGAAGGCCTTGGCCGAATTCCCGACCCTGATGATCGTAACACTGTTCATCTTGTCGCCAATTGCGATGTTCCGTACCGTGTCCATGCCGGAGGTCACGCGACCAAAGACGTTGTACTTTCCGTCGAGAAAGGGCGTCGCCGCCAGCGTAATGTAGAACTGGGAGCCGTTGGTGTCGGGACCGGCGTTGGCCATGGCCAGGACGCCAGGGGCGTCGTGGCGCAGCTCGGGCGAGATCTCGTTGGGGAACTTGTAGCCGGGGCCGCCCGAGCCGTCGCCCCTGGGATCGCCTCCCTGGATCACGAAGTCAGCTACCACCCGGTGGAAGGTCAGGCCGTCGTAGAGGCGCTTTCCCTTCGACGCATCGAGGCTGCCCTCGGCGAGCCCCACGAAGTTGGTCACCGTGAGCGGAGCCTTCAGGTACTCGAGCCTGAGCGTGATTGGGCCCTTGGTCGTATCGATGAGGGCGTAGAGGCCCTCGGACAGGTCCTTCGCCTGGGCTGTCAGGAGGGCTCCGGGAAGGACAAGCGCCAGTGCGAGGCAGGCCAGGAGGCGACCTACAGCCCGGATCATGGTAATTATTTTCATTTTCGTCACTTCGTGATGTCCACGAGTTCCATCTCGAAGGCGATGAAGGCATTGGGGGGGATGACGCCTCCTGCGCCCTGGGCCCCATAGGCGAGCTCGGGCGGGATCACGACGATGCGCTTCTCGCCCCGGGTCATGTCGAGGAGGGTCTGGTCCCAACCGGGGATCACCTGGCCCGCTCCCGCCTTGACCTTGAAGGGACCGCCGTGTTTGGCGGACTCGTCGAAGACAGTACCATCCACGAGCATGCCCTTGTAGTTCACCGACACGTTGTCACCGACTGCAGGCTTGGCTCCGGAGCCGGCCTTGAGGATCTTCCTGAACATGCCATTGGCCTCGCGGGCGAGGTCGGGCCAGCGGGCGTTGATCGCGGCGATGGCGGCAACCCGCGATTCATCGGCCTTTTTCGCCGAGGTCGAAAGGACAGTGGCCTTGCGCGCGTCGAAGCTCGCCTGGTCGGACTTGAAGGCTGCAGCCGCGGCTCCGCTGCGCACGATGCGTACCTTTGTCATCGTGTCGCCGACGACGAGTTTCTTCACGACCTCCAGTCCCTTCTCGACCTTGCCGAAGACCGGATAGTTGCCGTCGAGGAAGGGGGTAGCCTTCAGTGTTATGAAGAACTGGCAACCATTGGTGTCCGGGCCTGCATTGGCCATGCCGAGCACGCCCTCGGCGTCGAACTTGAGGTCAGCAGCGATCTCGTTGGGGAAGGTGTAGCCCGGACCGCCCTCGCCCGTGCCCTTGGGATCGCCACCCTGGACGACGAAACCTGCCTCGACACGGTGGAAGCCCAGGCCGTCGTAGAAGGGCTTGCCCTTGTTGGGCCCGAGCTTTCCCTCCGCCAGGCCGACGAAGTTGCCGACCGTGAGGGGGGACTTGTCGTAGGCCAGCTTGATGGTGATGTCGCCCTTTCCCGTCGATACTACCGCCCAGAGGCCCTCGGGAAGCGAGCTGGTCGCGCAGGAAGCGAGCCCTGCGGATGCAAGGGCCAGGGCGAGGACGCCCGCGATTGTGATGATTGCATTCCGTGTCCGCATGTCGATGAAGCTCCATTCGCTCTGGTGATCAAGGCCCAGAAAGATAATCCCAAAACACCGCGGATGACAATCGGCACGGCTTGACCACGGACGGCCGAAGGGCCACCATGCGCTGTGGAGGGCTTGCATGGGTGATGGAGACTATGTCCGTCCAAGCTGGGACGAGTATTTCATGGAAGTCGCGCGGGCCATCGCCAAGCGCGCAACCTGCGATCGCGGCCGTTCGGGCTGCGTTATCGCGCGCGATCACCAGATCCTGGCGACGGGCTATGTCGGCGCTCCTGCCGGCCTCCCGCACTGCGACGACGCCGGTCACGAGATGCGGAAGATGCTTCGCGAGGATGGGAGCATCAGCCAGCACTGCGTGCGCACGGTCCATGCAGAGCAAAACGCGATCTGCCAGGCCGCCAAGCGTGGAGTGTCGATCGATGGCGCCACGCTCTACTGTCGCATGACTCCCTGCAGGACCTGCGCGATGATGATCATCAACTGTGGCATCCGTCGCGTCATCGCCGAGCGGCGCTACCATACGGCGGCGGAGAGCGAAGCCATGTTCCACGAGGCCGGCGTCGAGCTCGAATATGTAATCGACGAGGTCGAAAAGTACGAGAACCAGTAAGGCCCCCCCCCGGTCGCGGCCTACGAAAAAAAGGCTGACCCCGTGGGGTCAGCCTTTGCATTGGTGCCGCCGAACAGAATTGAACTGTTGACACACGGATTTTCAGTCCGTTGCTCTACCAACTGAGCTACAGCGGCGCAGACGGGAAACTTATATCGGAAGCCGCCGAAAGGGTCAAGGCCCGGCCAGGGAAGCCCGGAGAAGCCGGACAATGCCGAGGCTTGATGCTCCCTTACGGAAGTCGCTTCTGCATACTATATTGCCCTATATGAACAGAGCAACAACACTTAATAGGCTCGCAGATGATCCCGTCGTCGACGTACTGGTCATTGGAGCCGGCATCAATGGGATCGGAACCTTCCGCGACCTGGGCCTCCAAGGGGTCACCACCCTCCTCGTGGACCAGGGAGATTTCTGTTCGGGCTGTTCCTCAGCCTCCTCGCACATGGCCCATGGGGGGATCCGCTACCTCGAAAACGGGGAATTCCGTCTTGTCCGCGAGGCGGTCAACGAGCGGAACAGGCTCATCCTCAACGCGCCTCACCTCGTGAAACCGCTGCCGACCATTGTCCCGATGTTCAAGGTCTTCTCGGGCCTGTTCAACGCTCCCTTCAAGTTCCTCGACCTCCTGGACAGGCCCTCGGAGCGTGGAGCCCTTGTCATCAAGGTCGGCCTCATGTTCTACGACGCGCTGACGAGGGGACAGCGGGTAGTGCCGCGCCATCGCTTCGAGGGGAGGAAGAAGAGCCTCGAGCGATGGCCCGATCTCGATCCAGAGCTCAAATTCACCGCCCTCTACTATGATGGCCAGCTGCTATCTCCGGAGCGGCTCTGCGTCGAACTGGCCCTCGATGCGACTGGATCCTCGGAGCGAGCCATGGCCCTCAGCTATGCGCAGGTCCTTGGCGTCGAGGTCCATGGTTCCGGGGGCGAGCCGGAGGTAATCTTCCGGGACGAGGTGGGCGGAAAGACCATCAGGGTGCGTCCCCGGGTCATTATCAATGCGGGAGGTCCCTGGATCGATTCCGTCAACGGCAGCCTCGGTTCGCCGACCGCCTACATCGGCGGTACGAAGGGCTCGCACATCGTCGTGGACAACCCTGCCCTCAGGAAGGCCATGGGCGAACACGAGTTCTTTTTCGAGAACAAGGATGGCCGTATAGTCCTGATGCTCGCCTGGTACGACAGGGTCGTCATCGGTACCTCGGACATCCCCGTCCAGGATGCCGATGGGAGCATATGCACGGACGAGGAGATCGAGTATTTCATCGGCCTCGCCGGCCGGCTCTTCCCCACCATACCCCTGACCCGAGATCAGATCGTGTTCACCTTTTCAGGAGTGCGCCCGCTCCCGCGTTCGGGGGCGAAAAACTCCGGTCAGATCTCGCGCGACCACAGCATCGGGGAGACCAGGGTCGGCACCGTGCCGGTGCTTTCCCTTGTCAGCGGCAAGTGGACTACCTTCCGCGCCTTCGCGGCTCAGGTCACCGACCGCGCCCTCGCCCTGCTCGGCATGAGCCGCCAGGTTTCGACCGAAGGCCTGCCGATCGGTGGTGGTGCGGATTGGCCTGCGACGCCTGCGGCCATGGAAGAGGCGGAACTCGCCTTGGTGAAAAAGCACGGCATTTCCTTCGATCGCGCACAGGCCCTTTTCGGCCTCTACGGCTCGCGCGCAGGCCTCTTCCTTTCGGAGGTCGCCCCAGGAAGCCCCGAGGTCATGCTAACTTCGCTTCCCGCCTACTCCCGGCAGGAGATCGCCTTCCTCGTCAATGAGGAAGGAGCCGAGCACCTCGACGACCTCGTCCTCAGGCGCAGCACGATAGCGTGGAGGGGCCTGGCCACGCGGCCTGTCCTCGAAGAGTTGTGCGATATCATGGCAATTGCGAAGGGATGGCCCCCGGCGCTGCGCGATGCGGAGCTGGCCAGGACCAGGGCAATACTGCGGGAGCGGCACGGGGTCTGAGCCTGCGGGACTGCGAGTCTCCCTCCGGGTTCGGCACTTGATTCACTGAGGGCTGCTTTTTATACTCCTTCTTGGGGGTACAATATGAATACGATTGGAATCAAGGCACTGCAGACCAATCCAGCGCTGCTGACCAAATCCCTCGCATCTGGAGAGTATACCCTCCTCACCAAACACGGCGCGCCGATCGGCATCGCGGTGCCCTTCGATAGCCAGATCCTTGATCATCGATGAGAAAAAGGGGCGATCGGTCGCACGATCGCTGGGAATCCAGGTTATCGGTCTCGTGGGAATACTGCTGGCATGCTACCGCGGTAAATTCGCAGGGAAGGACGAAATTATGGATATACTTATTAAGGTTATCGATATCGGATTCCGGCTTTCGCCACGACTTCACGAAGAGTTTTCCCGCAGTATGGAATTACCGTAAATGACCTCGCAGCGCATTTTGAATCAGCAACCCGAGACTCAAGCTGCCGAGGGCTCGTCTCACTTCACCCCGGCATCTTTGAGGATGCCCCTTCGGGTCTTTCTACAGCCCTTTTTTTTGAGCAAGCTCACTGATCACATCGATGGACTTTCCATCCCAGAGAGTTTCCTGCCACTGGGTGTAGTCAAAATGATCCTTCAAGACCAGGTTGATGAATGCTTCGGAATCGACCAAACCGAGATTGTCTCGTAAAAGGCGCATGCCTTCAGCACGAAGCAGGGTTTCGCTCATAGTTCTTCCCCCTCTATCCAGTCGACCGGATTGATGCAGTGAATACTTGTTAACGCGCGGATTTTTGCGAGGAATTTCCTGTCCGTTGTAAGGAAATAACCAGCTTTAGCAGCGAGGGCGCAGGCCAAATGCAAAGCATCCTTGGGCTTAATTGAAAGATCTTCTTGGATCTTTTTCCCCGCTTCAACGATGGCGGGATTCCAAGCAATATTGATAGCTGCCATTTTTCGCCAAGCGCCAATTTGGATCCTGATGTCTTCGAATGGATTGTCGTCGTTCTCCAATTCAAGGATGAAACTCCAGGCGAGATGAAGTTTTCCCGACAAAACTTCTCTTTGGATCTGGAGCTTAGCATCAGCCTCAAGACGATTGCGAAAGACGCTTTTTTCGTCGAAAGGCCGATTGAAACAGCAATTATCCAAATATATCAGCGCAGGCATCATCGCCGTAGCATATTGGCTTTCTCTTCCTATTTCAACTGTTGGATTGACGGCACAGTACAGGTAGCTTTTGAACGCTGCCAGATGTGGGTAGAACGCTCGCCCGGTGTGCGCCTGCTTGCGTCGCGAGGGAAAAATCGCTGGGAAAGAGTGGGTAATGCGAGCGATGGAAAATT
>CAIJMU010000035.1 GCA_903821875.1 uncultured Spirochaetota bacterium | reverse complement strand
CTGTTTACTCTCTGGAGCTATTGAAGTGAATGCCGACGAAGAGCCGTGTGCGGGAAATCTGCAAGCACGGTTCTGTGAGGGGCGCGCGTTCTCCTTACTGCCAGCTGGTCTTTGGGGAACGACGCGTCTACTCGACGGATGGACAGGACAAGAAGGGGAGAAGGGGAGAAGGGTGAGGGTGAAGAGGAAGAAGATTTTTCCATTCTAATTGTTTCCTGTTAATCCTGTCTATCCTGTCCTCCTGTCTGATTCTCTTTCTGATTCTTCACTGCCCAAAAAAAGGATGCAGAATATGCCAATGCTTGGAGATTCGTGGACAAGGTCGGCGCTCTTCGATGGCGCTATCGGGACTGAACTTTACAACCGCGGACTCTTTATCAACAGGAACTACGAAGAGGCTAACCTTGTTTCGCCGGGTCTTGTTTCGGACATACACCGGGACTACCGCAATGCTGGTGCTGAGATACTGACGACCAACAGCTGGGGTGCCTCGAGGCCGAGGCTGAGGCAGTTCGGACTTGAGGAACGTGTGGGCGAGATCAACCTGCAGGCAGCCCGCCTGGCTAAGGATGTCGCGGGGAAGGATCTCCGGGTCGCCGGGTCCATCGGACCGCTCGGACAGCATATCGAAGCAATTGGGTCAATGTCCTTCGGGCAGGCCAGGTCTCACTTTCGTGAGCAGGCGGGAGCACTGGTCGAGGGGGGAGTGGATTGCGCTATCCTCGAGACCTTTACGCGGGTCGAGGAAGTTGAGGCGGCAGTCCTTGCGATCAAGGATGTCGACAATACCCTGCCCATTTTTGCCTGCATCGCCGTGGACGAGGAAGGGCTGCTGCCTGGTTCTGTGAGCCTGGAGACTGCGATCGACAGGATCATTGCGACAGGCGTGGATGTGATGGGCTTTAATTGCCACCTGGGGCCACTCCAGATGCTGGAGATCGTCAAGAAAATCAAGCATCGAATTTCTGTGCCGATCATTGTTGAACCCAATGCAGGCTTGCCCCGGGACGTCGATGGCCGGATGATGTATATGTCCAATCCTGAGTATTTCGCCACCTTTACCAAGCGCTTCCTCGAGGAGGGAGTGCGTTTTGTGGGGGGCTGCTGTGGTACGACGCCGAGGCACAGCAAGGCTATGGCCCAGGCTATGCGGCACCATCGTGCTTTGGCCCAAGGCTCGACGATCGAACTGGTCACAAGGCTAGACAGCCCTGTACTCGAAGAAAAGCCACGGCTCCCCTTCGCCGAAAAATCCAGGTGGTCTGCCAAGCTGGCCAGGGGCGAGAAGGTCTATACCATAGAACTGCTCCCTCCCTTGGGCAGCGACCCAGCCAAGCTCCTGGCAGGCGCGCGCAAGGCTCTGGATGCTGGCTTGGATGCCGTCAACCTGCCCGACGGTCCCCGCGCCAGTTCGAGGATGAGCGCCCTGGTCTCCGCCACACTGGTAGAGCAGAAGGTCGGCATTGAGACGATCGCGCACTTTACCTGCCGTGACCGGAACCTGATCGGCATGCAGGCAGACCTCCTGGGGATGCAGGGCATTGGCCTACGGAATGTGCTATTAGTGACGGGCGACCCTCCCAAGCTTGGCGATTATCCCGATGCCACTGGGGTCTTTGACATCGACTCTATCGGCCTTGTGAAAATAGCGCAGCGCCTGAATGGGGGTTTCGATATCGGGGGCAAGCCCCTGAGCTGCGCGAGTTCGCTTTCCCTCGGTGTTGGGGTTAATCCCCTTGCCGCCAATTTCGAGGAAGAGCTTCGCCGCTTTGAAAGGAAGCTCGAGGCGGGGGCGGAATGGGCTATCACGCAGCCGGTCTTCCATGTCCCTGCCCTCCTCCGTTTCCTTGAACGCCTCGAAAAACAGAAGACCGGTATTCCCATAATCATCGGGATCTGGCCCCTCACGAGCCTCCGGAATGCCCAGTTCATGGCTACCGAGGTGCCTGGAGTGGAGATTCCCGATGAGATCATGCAGTGTTTCGAAGGAGCATCGAGCCCTGAGGCTGCCCGCGAAATTGGCATAGCCATCGCGGCTGAGATGTATGGAAGCGTCATCGATCGCGTTCAAGGGGTGCAGCTTTCTGCGCCTTTCGGAAGGGTGGACCTCGCGTTACGCGTCATTGGGCGATAGAGTGATCGAGTGAACAGTCATATTTCTTACAAAAGAGTGGGGTGGCCATGAAGCGAAGCCTGCGGTTTGAGGCATTGGAGAAGCTCCTCGGGGAGCGCATTCTCATCCTCGATGGCGCCATGGGAACCATGATCCAGCAGCATAGTCTTTCGGAGGATGATTTCCGGGGCACCAGGTTCTCAGCCCACCCCAAGTCACTCCGTGGGAACAATGACCTCTTGAATCTCACGAAGCCTGAACTGATCCTGGGAGTTCATCGTGCCTACCTTGAGGCTGGCGCTGACATTATCGAAACTAATACCTTTAATTCGACTTCGGTAAGCCAGGCTGACTATGGCCTTGAAGCCCATGTCCTGGAACTTGCGCGCGAGGGGGCGAGGCTGGCTCGGCAGGCCTGTGATGAGTTCGAGAAAACCAGCGTAACTGGGCCTCGATTCGTTGCCGGCTCGATCGGTCCCACAAGCAAGACCTTGAGCATTTCGCCGGACGTGGACAGGCCGGGTTTCCGCGCTATCGATTTCGATGCCCTTGTGGAAGCCTACGATGAGGAGATCCGGGGCCTGCTTGAAGGTGGAGCCGACATTCTCTTCATCGAGACCGTCTTCGATACGCTGAATGCAAAAGCAGCAGTATTTGCGGCGCTTAATCACTGTGAGCGCTGTGGAACCCTATATCCGCTGATGATATCGGGGACGATCACCGATGCGGCGGGGCGCACGCTTTCAGGTCAGACCGCCAAGGCCTTCCTCTATTCCCTGGAGCATGCCCGCCCCCTCTCCATAGGCCTGAATTGCTCCCTCGGAGCCGAAGGCATCGTGAGCCATGTACAGGAGCTGGGTCGCTTTGCCCAAACTGCGTTGAGCGTCCACCCCAACGCGGGCCTTCCGAACGAACTTGGGCAGTATGACGATACGCCTGAAAACATGGCACGTGTGCTCGGAGCCCTCGCGCGGCGGTCGGTGGATGGCGAAGCAGGAAGTGGTATAAACATAGTTGGTGGTTGTTGCGGCACGACGCCTGAGCACATCAGGGCCATAGCCCGGGCCGTGAGGGGCATTCCGCCGAGGAGGCTTCCCGAGCCCGAGCCCGCGACCCGTCTTTCGGGCCTCGAGGCCTTCGAGATCGGAAGATCGAGCCTCTTTTTCAACGTCGGGGAGCGCACGAATGTCGCGGGTTCACGCAAGTTCCTCCGCCTGATACGGGAGGGGAACTACGCTGAAGCCGCCGAGATCGCCCGGGAGCAGGTCGAGGCGGGGGCACAGGCCATCGATGTGAACATGGACGAAGCCCTCCTTGATTCGGCTGCCGAGATGGGGCAGTTCATAAATATCATCGCAACTGAACCAGATATCGCGCGTGTTCCCTTCATGATCGACTCCTCAAGCTGGGAGACAATCCTGGCCGGGCTCAAGCGCATGCAGGGAAAGGGCATTGTCAATTCCATCAGCTTGAAGGAGGGGGTCGGAGCCTTCCTTGAAAAGGCACGCAGGATACGAAAGCTCGGAGCGGCGGTTGTGGTGATGGCCTTTGACGAAAAGGGGCAGGCGGACAGCGCCCTGCGCAAGAAGGAAATATGCGCTTTGGCCTATCGCCTCCTTATCGATGAGGCTGGCTTTGAGCCCCAGGATATTATCCTCGACCCCAACATCTTCGCCATAGGGACGGGTATCGAAGAACATCGCAATTATGCTCTAGATTTCCTTGAGGCTTGTGCCTTTATCAAAAAGACGCTGCCGGGAGCCTTGGTGTCGGGCGGCGTTTCCAACGTATCCTTCAGCTTTCGGGGCAATGATGCCCTGCGGGGCGCCATCCACGCGGTCTTCCTCTACCACGCCAAGCGCGCTGGCATGGACCTGGGGATCGTCAACCCGGGACAGCTTCTGTCCTACGAGGAAATCCCTCCTTTGGCGCTGGAGAGGATCGAGGACCTCGTGCTGAATCGGAGGGCGGACGCGACCGAGCGCCTTCTTGATATAGCGGCGACCTTCCAGGGAGGGGCCCAGGCAGAGGCTGAGGATCCAGCCTGGAGGAAGCTCCCTCTGGCAGAGCGTGTGGGCCATGCCCTTGTGAAGGGATGGACCTCGCACATCGCCACTGACGTTGAGGAACTCAGGAAGGAATATCCGCGCGCCCTCGACGTAATCGAAGGACCACTGATGGATGGCCTTAACATCGTGGGGAGGCTCTTCGGCGAGGGCAAGATGTTCCTGCCCCAGGTAGTCAAGAGTGCACGCGTGATGAAGGAGGCTGTGGCCGTCCTCCGGCCCTACATAGAGGCAGAGAAGGCCCAGGGCAGTTCGAGCAGGGGAAGGATGCTGATCGCTACAGTAAAGGGCGACGTACACGACATCGGAAAGAACATCGTGGCCATTGTCCTGGCTTGTAATAATTATGAGGTTATCGACCTCGGCGTCATGGTGCCTGCAGAAGTCATCCTGGAGGCTGCGGTTTTGCGGCAGGTCGATGTGATTGGCCTTTCTGGCCTCAT
>CAIJMU010000034.1 GCA_903821875.1 uncultured Spirochaetota bacterium | reverse complement strand
TCGTTCGGGTCTTCGTCTGAGCCGACACGATCGCCGGTCCCGCCTTGTCCGTCGACGCCGCGGCTACCCTATCCTGCGCCGGGACTCCCGTCGCCGTGTCGATGACGCGTCCGTCGTTCGTGAAGGCGACGTTCGGGGTCGCCCCCGTGTCGTAGCCTACAAGCTCGGTCAAAGCGAGGACGACGGAGGTGACCCCGATGGCTCCGTAGTCGCCGTTCGCAACCGTATAGCCCGTGACCACGAAGGGCGAAAAGCCGTCGCCTGCGTTGCCGTCGGTCAACGTGACCGCCCGGTCGAAGGTCACCGTCATCCGGTCGATGTGGCCGTCTGCGTCCGCGTCTCCCGTCTCGCTGGCCGTGATCACTGCGCTAGCGGGAATGCCGTCGGTCACGCTTACCGCCGCGGTCTGTGTATTGGCGTTCCCCGGTGTATCTGTCGCCACGCCAGCCCCAGAGAAACTGACGGTCCCCGTCTCGTCTCCGCCGATCGTTGCCGCCAGGGTCGCAACCACCACGGCATCGTTGGCTGTCCCTGTCGCAATGCTTGAAGCGGCAGCGTTGGCTCCGCCCGTCGAGAAGCCCGCAAAGACGATATCGGCTGCCGCCAATGTCGCGTCGGCTATGGGTTCGGAAAACGTGACCTCGACGGTCGTTCGGGTCTTCGTCTGAGCCGACACGATCGCCGGTCCCGCCTTGTCCGTCGACGCTGCGGCTACCCTATCCTGCGCCGGGACTCCCGTCGCCGTGTCGATGACGCGTCCGTCGTTCGTGAAGGCGACGTTCGGGGTCGCCCCCGTGTCGTAGCTGACAAGCTCGGTCAAGGTGAGGACGACGGAGGTGACTCCGACGGCCCCGTAGTCGCCGTTCGCGACCGTATAACCCGTGATCACGAAAGGAGAAAAGCCGTCGCTGGCGTTGCCGTCGGTCAGCGTCACCGCCCGGTCGAAGGTCACCGTCATGCGGTCGATGTGGCCGTCAGCGTCCGCGTCTCCCGTCTCGCTGGCCGTGATCACTGCGCCTGCGGGAATGCCGTCGGTCACGGTTACCGTCGCGGTCTGTTGGTTGGGGTTACCAGGTACATCGTTTGCCTTGCCGCTTCCCAAGAACCTCACGGTCCCCGTCTCGTCCCCGCCAATCGTTGCCGCCAGGGTCACGAAAGCTACTGTGTCGTTCGCCGAGCCAGTGGTGAACGAGATGCCGGCTCCGTTAGCCCCTGTCGTCGTGAAGCCGGAGAACGTAAAATCGGATCCCGCGAGGCTCGCATCGGACATCGCTTCGGAGAAGGTTAGCTCGACTGTCGTCCTCGCCTTCGTCTGCGCCGACACGATGGCAGGTCCGGCCTTGTCAGTGGCCACAGTACCCGATCCCTCTACGGCTATCGTGCCCGCGTTCATGTCCCGCAAGGTAGTTCCGATGTACCGAATAGAAGGTATGGCGGAGCTGTCGGGGCTCCCCCCTTCCGTGAGGACAAGGAAAAACTCCGCATCGTTTGCTGTCGATCCTGTATCGATGGAAGCGACGGTATATCCAGCCACCGTGAACTCTCCCGCCACGACTGTCGCGTCGTTCATGGAATCCGAGAACACAAGGCGAATCCTGTCTATTTTGCCATTGTAGGGAGAGGAATCGACTGTCTCGCGAGCGGTGATGATGGCCACGGCCGGTACCCCATCAGCCACGGTGATAGTGGCAGTCTGTGAATTCATGTTCGCCGCGAGGTCGGCTGTCCTGCCCGCAGCCGAATATTTCACGAATCCCGTCTCGTTTCCGCCAATGGTCGCCGCGAGCGTCACGACGGCTACCGCATCATTCGCAGTCGATCCCGTGGAAACGGAGGCTCCGGAGGCATTGGCTCCGGAAGTTGTGAAGCCCGAGAAAACAAAATCGGATCCCGCAAGGCTTGCGTCGGACATCGCTTCGGAGAAGGTCAGCTCGACCGTCGTCCTCGTCTTCGTCTGCGCCGACAGAATGGCTGGCCCGGCCTTGTCCGATGCCGCTGCTGTCAGCGATCCGACTTCGATTGCGGTCACTGCATCCTTTATGGCGGCGCTGGTCGACAAGGTGACACTCGGAGTCGCTCCCGTGTCTGAAGAACCGCCTTCCACCAAATCGAGGCTGAGGCTAGTCACGCCCGAAGAGGCATAGTCCTTGTTTGCAACCGTGTACCCCGCGACAACTACTGACCCAAAGCCGTCCCCTGCATTACCGTCCGTCACGTTCACGGCCTTGTTGAAGCGGATCACCAGCCTATCGATCTTGCCGTTCGAATCCGCATCGCCTGTCTCGAAACCGGTCGCCGCCGCATTCGCGGGTATGCCATCAGTAACGGAAACCGTCGCAGTCTGCATATTCTGCTCTGCAGCGAGATCGACCAGACGGCTAGCGGCAGCAATCCTGACGTTTCCGGTCTCATCGCCCCCTATGGATGCCGCAAGCGTGGCCAGCACGACGGCGTCGTTCGCTGTCGAACCCGTCGCGACAGATAGGGCAGCAGCATTTGCGGCGACTGTCGAAAAACTGGAGAACACGAGGTCTATCCCCGCAATGCTCGCATCCGAGACGGGCTCGGAAAAGGTCACCTGGACTGAGGTGGGGGAGTAGGTCGAGGCAGACACGATCGCCGGACCTGCCTTGTCTGTCGCAGCGATAGCGGCGCCCTCTGCGACAACATAGGCTCCTGCGCTGGGGGCGCGCAGCGTTGAGCCAACATAGCGAATGTCGGGGACTGCAGCGGTATCCCCCGCTCCCCCTTCCGACAGGACGAGAAAGAGCTCTGCATCATTGGCGGTCCCGCCACTATTTATTGAAGAGATCGTGTATCCGGAGACCGTGAAGCCCGAAGTCTGGGCTGTGGAGTCATCGACCGTGGAGGAAAAGACCAGGCGTATCCGATCGATTTTGCCATTATATGGCGAGGAATCGACGGTCTCCCTTTGTATTATCACCGGCGCTGCGGGTATGCCGTCCGTCACACCGACATTTCCCGTCTGGGCAGAACCTGAGCCTGAAGGGTCGTAGATGGCGTTGGCTGCTGCCAGACTAACGTTTCCCGTTTCGTCACCGCCAATCGCGGCTGCAAGCGTCGCGACCACTATTGCATCGTTGGGCGTCGAGCCAGTGGAGATCGACGAAGCTGCTGCGTTGGCGCCGACCGTCGTAAAACTCGAGAAAACGAAATCGGCTCCAGCGAGCGAAGCATCGTCGACGGACTCGGAGAGGGTGATTTCGACGCTCGTCGTCGACACGGTGCGTGCGCTCAGGATGGAGGGACCGACCCTGTCGGAGGCGGCGATGGCGCTCTGAGTCGGGAGGACCTGGGGAGTACCGTCGTTGTCGGTGACGCTTCCGACAGCAGCGCTGTAGGAAACAAGAGGAGTCGCATCACTCCCGAGCACGCTGTCCGTGAACGTCACATAGATATAATTATTGTTCGCAACGTCACCGTTTGTCGTACTCGAAAAGGCAAGGCTCGAAGCCCCGGCAATGGAAAAGCCAGCCGCCCCGGCCGTGATTGTGGAATCCTTTATCGTCTCGCTGAAGGTCAGCTTCACCGCATCGATGTAACCGTTGTTGTTGAGATCGGCTGTCTCTCTTGACACGATAAAGGGAGCTGCGCTGGTGATCGTGTAGTTCTTGTCGTCGAGGGCCGTGTAGGTAGTCCCTCCGTCCCAGGACAGTTCCAATTTGCCCGTGGATGCAGTGCCGAAGGTCTGGAGTTGAAGCCCCGAGACAATGAGGGTCTGGCCTGCGGAGAAGTCTGATCCCACTGTTATAAAAAGCGTCTTTTCAGTGCCTGTATCGGGATAGCGGATGGTGGCTAGCGCGTCCATACTCGCGTGCGCCGAACCCGTTCCCGTGAGGGTTGGAGTGATGGTTGTGACGAAGGCGCAGTCGAGCGACGAGGGTATGCGTATGCGGAGATCGTTCGCAGTCGTAAAGTTGTTGGTCACGGGGGAGTTGGTGATAGTAATCGCGGGTATGGCGGTCGCCCCGGCTCCGGAGGCTGCGCTGAAGTTAGACGCCGAGGATATGGTCGGATCGGGATTGGCGATAAAGGAGACGCTCGTGGTCGCGACGCTTGCACTCCCGAAGCTACTCGATCCACCCGTACCGTCCCAGTATGCTGCAATCGTGCTCGTTCCCACGCTCGACCGCTTCACCTTGACCCAGCCCATGCCGTCTGTGTTTGTTGCGAGGAGGTGAGATGCCGCGTTTATCGAGCCCGCCGCCGTACTCGTGCTCGAGGAGTCGATCGTCCCCCCACCGTCAATTGTCACGTAGAGATTTCGGGCGTAGGGCAGAGGACTCCCGTCGACATCCGCAATCTGGAGCGTGACGAGCTCGAGATCGGTGCCATTCGAAATCGCGACCCCGTCCGAGGCCGATATAGCAGCGCGATAGGGATCGGGTGGCGTGTACGCTGCGGCGTACACGCGTTTGGGTACGTCAGTGACCTCCCCGTCCCAGGATGTATTTGCGGAGTTAGATGCCCAGAACATCGAGGTGTTGATGTCCGTGCCCGCGGGGTTTGTGTTCTCGGTAATCGTTTCGTGCCAAGTCCCGTTGCGCTGGTTCTGCCCGCTGTTGGTCTCGACTGTAGCGATCGTGTAGGTATTAGTATCCGCATCAGTAGACCAGCTGCCTCCATTCGCAGATACGGTGGGGGCCGTCAGACCGTAGCCCGACTTGGCAGCGAAGGCAAGGGACTCTCCCGAGTCCATGTCCCAGTTGTGTAGGGTGACATTGCCAGTCGCGCCGTCATCGACAAAGGGATAGAGATTCCAGGTCGCGCCAGTCCGTTGGATTAGCGCAAGGGTCCACGCGTATGCAAAAGCCCTGACACCTATAATGCCAGTCGGCTCCCCCGAATTGTTGTATGAGACGTCGAGTTGGAATGCGTTCTTCCCGACCGTTCCCCCAGCCTGGGCGACCACCTTGAAGTAGTACTTGTTCCCGATGTGCTCGCCTTGGCTTGGTGATACGCCGGCGAAATATGTCCAGCCATACGAGGGGGAGGTGAAGGCGGCGTCATTGACGTTCGCCGCGCTGAACGAGGAAAGCGTTCCGCTGCCGGCACCCGTAGCCGGGGTATAGGCTTGGGAAATTGTTGCATAGTAGATGAGCCGTGAATTGGCGTTGCTCAGGGTTCCGGTACCGCCGACAAGGCTGAAGGTGGTTGTCCCCGTACTGTCCTGATCGGGAACTCCCGGTGTCGAACCCGGCCCGCTCAGGTCGAAGCCCCCTGCACCCTGACTGCGGCCGTCGGTTGCAGGATCCCTTACCGCGAAATAGATGGTTGAGGTGACGCTATCGGGTATCTCGAAGAATGCAATCATCAGAGGATCAGGATCGCCGTTACCGGAGGTACCGGTCACCTGGAGCCAGTTATTGGAATTCACGGTTGTCATGCTCTGTTCAGCGGGTATTTTGCTCTGCCCCCAGGACCCAGCAACTGCGAGGCCAAACAGGACGCACATGGCGAGCCTCGCGGTGTACATGCATCGCATCTTGCTCCCTATTCTCTGCTGGCGCATATCCTAAAAGGCTCCTATTCTCTCCGCAAAAGTGAGCGAAACGGAAATCCCGTAGCAGCGGCCACAATTATGGCAAAGGTCGACTTGATCCGTGTCCTGGTGTAGGTTCAGAGGAATTGGAGTGGAGCGTCTGCACCCGGACACGCCCATTCCATATAGAATATTCCCCATTGACTGACAATCGTCAGAAAGAGTGGCGGACAACCTCTTGCCATGTGTTGTAGACACTCCACACACTATATATCTCCCACCCCTCATTCATCCACATCCGAAACCATGCCAAATATTCCTTCGCCATAGAACTTTTTCCAGTCCCAAACGCAATCAAAGCGAGGCCTTGCGGGCGTTCTTTCGGCAAAGGAGGATGAAATGAACCGTTATCCATCGAATTTGGCTCCCCTTCCCCTCGCGGGAAGCCCGCCCAGGCCCCCTCTGCCACCGAGCTTTTTGTCCTTATTGCTGGCCTCACCACCTCGAAAACGGCCTACGGGGCATGGCTCAAATGGAGGTGGCAGGCAGCGCCGGCCTGGAATCCTGGGCGCAGCCATCCTGTTGATGCTTGCCTTCATCATGCTGGCCTGGGACTCCTGCACGAAAATTCCTGTTTCCACTGACGAGATCGCCCACCTGACCATGTCTCTCGGTGCTTCATCCAGGGCTTTTGCCCCGCTGGCAGCGGAAATGGCAAAATACCGGATCGCGGCCCTGGGACCGGATGGCCTGAGCATGGATTCTGAATCGACGGCAACCGTGCTGAGCCTTGACCTGGTGCCCGGAGAATGGACAATAACTGCGGAGGGTCTGGCCAGGGATGACCGCCGTCTGGTCTCAGGATCGGTAGTGGTGAGGCTAGCGCCCGGAGAACGACAGAGCGCCACAATCGTCCTCCTGCCTGAAGGAGGCGCCGGAAGCCTTGTCCTCACCTGGTCGAGCAAGGGTGATCCCGGAAGCACGGTACAACTCGAAGGCTCCCTCAGCTCGACAAACTCATCACCCATAGCGCTTGCCGCATCAGGAGCCAGCGGGTCCCTGGAATTCGCTGATGTTCCTTCAGGCTCCTGGAAGCTTGAAGCGCGCCTTGTGCGGGATGGGGTAAAGTTAGCTGGACTCGCTGACTCCATACTCATCGTTTCGGCCTGCGAGACAAGCGCGATCCTCGTTTTCGAACCACCCCTTGCCCGGCTGGCGCTGACCTTTGTCGGTCCGAGTTTCAAGGCCGAGACTGCCGAACTCGAGCCGCCGGTGCGCAGGGTGGCACTAGGCGCAGAGGCGATCTTTGAATGCAGTGCAAGCCTCGGATCGGGGGCGTGGTTCCGCGATGGGAGCCCGGCTGCGAGCAGTAGCTCCCGTTTCCAGGCCTCAGCAACCGTCGAGGGCACCCAACGCATCGACTGGGTTTCCGACTCTCCCTTCGTGGCGCGGTCAGGGAGGTCGCAGCTCATTGTGGGGGCGAGCACTGCCTTTGGGCCCTATTCCTGGGATGAAACCATCGTTCGGGCGGATCTTGGAACAGCAGCCCCGGCCCGCGGCCTGGATGGCTGCCGCGACCTTGCTTATGCAGACAATGGCCAATGGCTCTTCGCGGTCGGCAAGGACGGTTCATCCGTCACAGCCTTCGCCCTGGCCGAGGGCAGGGCTCCTACGGCGCGCTCCTCCTGCGGCAAGACGGAGTTTCCGGCCCTCGATGGAGCCTCGCGTTGTGCGCTGGTTCCCGGAACGGACACAATCCTCGTGCTTGCAGAAACGGCAGGCAGCCTGGTGCCGATAGCAGTGGGAGCGTCCGGAGAACTTGCGCCCCAGGCTTCTCTGAGTGCAACGGAATTCACATCGGGACGAGGGCTCGTGGTCAGCCCCGATGCGCGTCATGCCTGGATTCCCAGTGAAAATAGCGACGCAATCGTGATGATAGACCTTGACGCCAATGGCCTTCCCTTGGCAGTCCACAATGCGGCCAAATCAGGTGATCCTGGTCTTGAAAGTTTCGATCGTCCGCTCTGCATTGCGATTTCAGAGGAGGGCTCTACCCTCGCCATTGGTACAGCCGGTGATGATGCGATCTACCTCTTTGCGATCGATGCACAATCCGGCAGCCTCAGCCTTTTACAGCGCATCAGCAAGGAAAGTGTCGCCTCCATCGCATCCCTCTCCGATCCCGTCGACCTGGCCTTTTCACCACGTGGCTCAAGCCTGTTTGTCCTTTCCTACTACGGGAAATCCCTCATCAGGTTCGACCGGAACGGAGCCGGTATCCTGCAGCCAGTAGCAGCCGCAAAAAGCGGAGTGGCTCCGGCACGTGGCTTTGACTATCCCAAGCGCCTTGCCCTCGACCCTGGCTCTGCGCGACTGGTCATCGCCGGAGGTGGAACGACGGATGGCCTCTCAGCCTTTGATATTAGCTCGCCAGCCAGTCTGGCGACCCTGGGTAGCATCCTTCCCGGCACGGGCGACGGCTTTCCCCTGCGCCCCTGCGCGCTGGCCTTTGCTCCAGGCGGCGAGTACCTCGCCGTGAGCCTCCCCGACGAGGACCGCCTCATGCTGTTTTCCAGTCCCGCTGCGCAGGGAGGAACTGTTTCCCCATAGACGATGATGTTTGGCTCTGATTGACAGTTGGCGGAATTCGGGCCAGGGTAGATCGAATCTGCTACCAGTTAGGGTAAGTGCCGCAACTTCCGGGTGGGTGGTTGTGTCAAAACTCAAAGATGTCTTTCCGGCATCGCCCTCCCTGAAGTCCCGGGAGATGTCTGATCTCGCCGCCTGATAGGAGCCGACCATGTACACCATCACCGACTATATCATTCCGGAAATCGTGGAAAAAAGCTCCGCCATGTATGGGAAGCGACCTGCCCTTGGGATGATCGGGAAGGAAGCGGTCCGCTACGAAGAGCTCGAGCTGCGCACAAGGAGGGTAGCTGCCCTCCTCGGCCTTTTGGGCATCACAAAGGGAGACAGGGTCGGCCTGGTCAGCGAATCACGGCCAGAGTGGGGCATATCCTATTTTGGAGCCTCGCGAAGCGGCGCCACTATCGTTCCGCTCATGAACGATTTTACCCCCGAACAGATGGGCAATATCCTTGAGCATTCAGGGGCGAAGGTCCTTCTTGCCTCGCGGAAGATGTATCAGAAGGTCGCTGCCTTTGTCGGCGCAATGCCGGTAATCGCGGTCGATGACCTAAGCATTCTCGCCGGCTCCCCAGCCCTGGGCGATCTCGACGCTGCCACCACCGCCTGGAAAAAAGTGGAAATCGCTCCCGACGACCTGGCATCCATCATCTACACTTCGGGAACGACAGGAAAATCCAAGGGCGTCATGCTCACCCATCGCAACCTTGTCTGGGATGCCTTCCAGACACGCCACGTCATTGTCGTCAAGCGCACCGATGTATGGCTCTCCATCCTTCCCCTCGCCCACGCCTACGAGTTCACCATCGGGTTCCTCATCCCGATCATGCAGGGTTCCTCTATCTGGTATCTCGACAAGCCACCTGTCGCAAGTGCCCTGCTTCCGGCCATCGCCGCGGTTCGTCCTACCATCATGCTCACCGTCCCCCTCATCATCGAGAAGGTGTACCGAGGAAACATCAGGCCCACCCTCGATGGAATGAGCCTTTACAAGAACCCGATCCTGAAGCCCGTACTCGAGCGCGTCGCGGGTATCAAGCTGAAAAAAACCTTTGGTGGAAGGCTCAGGTTCTTTGGAGTTGGCGGTGCGCCGCTCGCCGAGGATGTCGAACGCTTCCTCCGTGCCGCGAAGTTCCCCTATGCGATCGGCTACGGTCTTACCGAAACTGCGCCTATGCTCTCAGGCTCTCCACCCTGGCAACAGGGTTTCCGCGCAACCGGTCCGGCCATGCCGGGCGTGGATATCAGGATCGTGAATCCGCACCCTGAAACGGGCGAGGGGGAGATCGAGGCACGGGGCCCCAATGTATTCCAGGGTTACTACAAGGACGAGGTAAAAACCCGTGAAGTTTTCACCGAGGACGGATGGTTCAAGACCGGTGACCTCGGATTCCTCGACGATAAGAAACGCGTCTGCATCCGCGGACGAAGCAAGACCATGATCCTCGGAGCCTCGGGCGAGAACATCTACCCCGAGGACATCGAAGCCATAATCAATTCATCTCCCCATGTTGCCGAGTCGCTGGTCTATGGCGATGAAAACGGACTCACTGCCCTTATCCACCTTAAGCCCGAGGTGCTCGAGGATCTCGAAGCGCGCTTCAAGGATGGAGTGGAAGAGGCTGGATTTGCAGCCACAAACGCAGCTACGGCAGCCGGGCAGGCAGCGGCCAAGCTTCTTGAGCTCATCCGCAAGGAAGCCAACCTGAAGCTGGCAGCCTTTTCCCGCATCGGCAAGGTCGAACGGCAGCCCGAGCCCTTTGAAAAGACTCCGAAACAGAGCATCAAGCGCTTCCTCTATCCCCAGAAGAAAAAGTAGGACAGGCAATTGCGGCAGAGGAGCTCTGCCGCAACCCGCTTCGCCACAACAGCATCATTTCGAGCGCCAGTCCCGTGGAAGGTGTCAGTCCCGACGCATCCTTTGCTTGTCCGCCGGTACGACACAGGTTCCAGAAGCGCGGCAGACCACGATGGGTTCGTCCAGGTAGTCGGCGGCGCTGTCTGAAAGATCGGGCCGGGGAGCTACCACCTTCCTGGCCTCGAACTTCATGCCCCGCGAGGACTTCCCTACCCTGACGATCTCACCGATCGCCTCGATAAAATCGCCCGCGAACACCGGAGCAAGGAATTCCACCTTGTCATAGCCGGCGAAGAGACCCTCGTCGCCGTCATGGCGGATGAGGAGCTCCGTCGCCACATCGCCAAATAGCTGGAGCATCTTTGCCCCGTCAACAAGATCCCCGCCATAGTGGGCATCATGGGCGCCCATCCTGATCCTGATCATCACCTGTTCATTCATCATTTCCTCCCCCTACGAGTGCTCTGACCGACCCGTCTTCCATCCACCCCAGCCATACTAGCCCAGGATAGCCTCTTCAAGAAGCTGTGGCGCAGCAGTCGGAGGACGCAAGAGCCCATGCTGATTTCGCGCTTCCTTGACCACCTTTCGGCAGGATGGTAACCTCTTTAGTCTTTCCATACCTTCAAGGAGGCCACCATGCCCGTCAATCTCAAGGGACGCAGTTTCCTCACCCTCAAGGATTTCTCGAGCGAGGAAATCCGCTATCTCCTTGACCTTTCCCACGATCTGAAAGCCAAGAAGCGTGCGGGCATCAAGGGCGAACTCCTCCACCGAAAGAACATCGTCCTCATATTCGACAAGGCCTCAACCCGCACAAGATGCGCCTTCGAGACCGCAGCCTGGGACGAGGGCGGCAACGCTACCTTCCTTACCAACTCGCAGATGGGGAAAAAAGAATCAGTGGAGGATACTGCCAAGGTCCTCGGCCGCATGTATGACGGCATCCAGTACCGTGGATTCTCCCAGCAGCTTGTCGAGGACCTCGCAAAGCACTCAGGCGTGCCGGTATGGAACGGCCTCACTGACCTGGACCATCCGACGCAGATCCTGGCCGACCTCCTGACCATCGAGGAAGAGGTACATAAACCCCTAGGCAAGGTGAAGATGGTCTACTGCGGCGACGCGCGCAACAACATGGGCAATGCCCTCATGATTGGCAGTGCCAAGATGGGCCTGCATTTCGTAGCCCTTGCACCGAAGGAACTCTGGCCCAACGAGGCCCTGACCGCCGAGATGCGGAAGGTCGCCGAGGGGACGGGCGGGAAGATCGAGTTCTTCGCAATTGACAAGGTCGACGAGGCGCTGAAGGGCGCTGATGTCCTCTACACGGACGTCTGGGTATCGATGGGCGAGGAGGCCAAGTTCGAGGAGCGCATCAGGCAGCTCCGGGCCTACAGCATCACAATGGACTTCCTTAAAAAGACCGGCAATCCCGACGCGATCTTCCTCCACTGCCTGCCGGCCTTCCACGACACCGAGACCGAGGTCGGCCGGGATATCGAGAAGAAGTACGGACTCACGCACATGGAGGTCGAGGACGCCGTGTTCCGCTCCCGCCACTCGAAGGTCTTCGACGAGGCTGAAAACAGGCTACATACGATCAAGGCCGTGATGGTTGCGACGATAGGGGATCTGTAATTCGAAAGGAGTGCTTTATCCCTCACTCCTTCTGCCCCCTTGAAAAGAATCAGACAGGATAACAGGATGGACAGGATATACAGGAAAAGAGCAGGGAATACGGAGCATTTGTACCTTCCATAAGGACTGCGGAAAGCCCTCTGGCAAGGGGGGGGCTTTTGCATTCCAGATAATAGGGAATATGCCGGATCGGGCAGCGTCCAATGCCGTTACTCCCCAAACACCACAAGCATCTTCTTCGCCCTCGTGGCCGCCACAAACCGGAGTGCCGCTTTCTGGTAAACATCCTCTTTCTTTTCGCCAGGATCGAGACTTGTCTCAAGGTTCGACTTGCTTGAATCCAAGAGGAAGCAAATTCCTGGCTGCTTCGGGCGCCTTCAAGGCCTCCGAAACATAGCGTAATGCCGCGAGCAGATCCTCTTCCGCCGGTTGGGTAGAATCGACACGATACATCAGAATTTTTGCTGTGCTCGAGCGTCGGCAAATACAGCAGCCATCGGACGAGTCTTGCCGGCTCTGTCGGCTTCCAAGCCTTCATCCAACAGCCTATAGAGCTCCAGTTTCCCGGCCAGCAACTCCTAGGTTTCTATGCTCATGACTGCCAGGTCGCCCTGCCCATTCTTGGTGATAAAACCGGCTCAGGATCGAGCTCATCCGATTCTAAGAGATCGGCAAGACGGCAATAATCCCGTTTGCAGAAACCAAGGGGCTTTTTCAGCGTCTCAAAGAAGCGCTTGAAGTTCCTGATTGTGAGCTTTGCCACATGACGGCTCCCGTCTAGTTTCCGATGATTTCATCGAGACCTTCCAGAACTTGATCAAGGATCCGATCGTCTAGCGAGGCAATCTTTGCGCCGATCCGCTCTACGGCAAGTGTCCTGATCTGGCTTATCTTTATCCACGATCTCTTTGGAAGCCCCTTGCTTTCCACTTCCAGCGTCAAAGGGAAGCCCGCCTTGGGCTCCTGGCTCGTCAAGGCTACTGCGATCACCGTGCCGGACCTTTGGTTGAAGATCTCCTTGCTCAGGACAAGCACGGGTCTGTTGCCGGATTGCTCATATCCGATAGTCGGATCGAGATTCGCCCAGCGGATCTCCCCCCTCAGTATTCTGGCCATGAATCCTTCTCGCTCCCGAAGCCTTCCTCTGCGAAGCTTTTTTCCTCGTCTGGATCAAGCTTGTCACATTCGTCACGGAGCCGATTCCGTTCCAGCTTGACTATTTTCTCATCCACAGCCTCCTGGATCGCCCGGCTCCTGTTGGGATATTTCTTCTCCCTGACAAGCCGATCAAGGCGAATGAGGGTCTTCTCCTCGATGGTGATAGCTATCTTCGATGCTGCCATATCGTCCTCCTAGTATGATAATACGTCATACTATTGTCTTCGTCCAGTCTCATCGCTCTCCCACCCTATCCCAACGCTGAGGCAAAGCGGCTCACCGCCCTTCCCATGGAACCGAAGGCCATTTCCTCGGGCCTGACACTGTCAATGCGACGCCACGACAGCGAAGAGACCTCGTCCCGGGCCTGCGGCTCCCCTTCGCTGTCAGAAAGCTCCAATTGGAAGAATAGGTCGCAGCTGTCGTAGACGATTCCCTTGTAGGGGTAGCTGTTCGGGAAGGAGTACAGGAAGACGAGGCGCTCCTCGGCGACGGAGAGCCCCAGTTCCTCTGCTAGTTCGCGCGCCAGGCCTGCGACCGCGCCCTCCCCCGGATCGACAAAGCCTCCCGGCAGGCCGAAGCGCCCCTTTCCCGGGTCGCGCGCCCTGACCGTGAGCAGGAGTTCGCCACGACGCGTAATAAGACAGGCTGTGGCGCTGGCGACGTTCATGTAGAGGGTAAAGCCGCAGTGCGGGCAGTCGATCTTCTTTGCATCGGACCAGAGCGGCGACTGCGAGCCGCAGCTTGGGCAGAATTTGAAGGGGTTGTCCTGCATGGGGCCAGTCTAGCGCCCAGGGGCTCCGAATGCCACTGCCAGCAAGCCCGCAGCGCCCGCGGCTTGTACCTCCCCGCGCCGCCGACTACAATTGCCCTGTCATGCTCAAGGAATACCGCAGCCTCCTCCCCTACCTGCGAAAATACAGATGGCACTACGCCGCAGGAATCACCGCCGACATACTGGTCGATGGCGGCAATATTCTCATGCCCCAGTTCATCAAGCACGCGATCGACCTCGTCGCGACAGGCGAACCCGATTTCAAGGCCCTCCTCGCGACGCTCCTGTGGATGGTAGCGCTTGCCACAGCCATCGCCGCCGGACGATTCCTCTGGAGGTACTTCATCCACGGCTCCTCCCGCCGCATCGAGACAGAGATGCGCGACAAGCTCTTCTCGAAGCTCATGGACTTCTCAGGCGACTATTTCAGGAAGAACAAGACCGGCGACCTCATGGCGCGAGCGACCAACGACATGGGGGCGATCAGGCAAGCCACGGGCATGGGCTTCATCACCTTCATCGACGGTGTGTTCATGTCGACGGGCATCCTGATCGTGATGGTGGCAAGCGCTCCCCAGACGGCCCTCCTCACGGCCATCCCCCTGCCCTTGGTCACAGTACTGATCATCATGTTCGGAAGCCTCGTCGGACCCCGCTTCAAGCTGGTCCAGGAGATCTACTCGCGGCTCTCGGAGATCGCGCAGGAGACCATGGCAGGCATCCGCGTAGTCAAGGCCTTCGTGCGCGAGGAACGCTTTGCCTCGCTCTTCGCGAAGACGAACGACCAGTACCGGGACGCCTCGATGTCCCTCGTCAGGGTCTTCGGCTTTTTCTTTCCCTTCATCGCCTTCCTCTCGGGACTGACCACAGTGATACTCCTCTTCGCCGGCGGAGGGGCAGTCATCGAGAACCGCATGACTCCCGGCGAGATCGTCGCAATGCTGGCATATCTGGAGATGCTCATCTGGCCCATGATGGGAGCGGGCTTCACGGTGAACACGCTCCAGCGCGGAGCCGCCAGCCTCCAGCGCGTCAATGAGGTCCTGCAGGCAGAGCCCGGGATCGTCTCGATCCCCGGGGCTTCACGGGAGGCTCCGCGGGGGGACCTCGAGTTCCGTGGGCTGACCTTCAGCTACGAAGGCGCGGCCTCGCCAGCGCTCCACGACATTTCACTTGTGCTTCCCCGTGGTTTGACACTCGGCATCCTGGGACGGGTGGGATCAGGGAAGTCGACCCTGCTCAGGCTCATGCCGCGCCTCCTCGAACCCGAGCGGGGCATGATCCTCGTGGGAGGGCTCGACGTACGGGACAGGGACCTGCACGCACTTCGCGCGGCCTTTGGCTATGTGCCGCAGGACTCCTTCCTTTTTTCCGCGACAGTAGCCGAGAATGTCCGCTTCGCCCGCCCCGACCTCGACCAGCAACGCTTCGAAAGGATCGTCGCCATCTCGACGATCGACCGCGATGTGGCGGGATTTCCCGCGCTCTGGGAGACGAAGGTCGGGGAAAAAGGCCTCACCCTCTCGGGAGGGCAGAAACAGCGTGTGGCCATTTCACGCGCCCTGGCGGTCGATCCGGAGATCCTCGTGCTCGATGACGCCCTCTCCGCGGTCGACGCCGAAACGGAGGATCGAATCCTCTCCGCCCTCCTTGAGGACCGACGCGGCAGGACGAACGTGATCGTTTCCCACAGGGTCTCGACCCTGCGCAACGCCGACCTCATCGTAGTGCTCGAAGAGGGGACCATTGTCCAGCGAGGAAGCCACGCCGAACTCCTCGCCGAGCCCGAAGGTTTCTACGCCGAAATAGCGCGCCTCCAGGAGCTCGAGAGCCTCCTTGGCCATCCGTCCTCCACGAAGGGAGGCGAAGGAAGTGTCTGATTTCTTCGAAAGCGATGCCATCACGAAGGGCTACGACGCGGGCATCTCACGGCGCATCTTCAACTATATCCGACCCTACAAGGCTCTCGTGGCGGCAACCGCCCTCGCCCTTCTGGTCGGCACGGCAGGAGAGCTTGTACTGCCCATCGTAGTGCGCAGCATCGTCGACAGGGCACTGATGCCCTCCTGGCGAACGGTGGGCACTGCAGCGGAACCCGCCCCCGAGGCGAAGGACCTCCACCTTGCCGGGGACGAGCCGAGGGTCGGGGGTAGTTTTGTCATCCCTACGGCGAGGATCGCCGCGCTTACCGCCCGCGACCGCGCTGCCCTCGAGGCCAGGGGCCTGATCGATGCGCTTGATTGGTACTATTGTGACCTTTCCACGCTTGGCGAACCCGGCAGGGCTGTCGTAGCGCAAAGGTCCGCGCTCTTCCTCCTCGAGGGCAGGCACGCGATCATCCTCTCACGGGACCTCAAGACCCTGACGCCTGCCGAGGCGCGATCCCTCAGAAGCTCCGATCTGGCCTTGGTTTCGTCCTTGTCCTTTCTCCTCCTCGCTGTGCTTCTTGTCGTGCTCTGTTGTGCCTTTGTCCAGACCTTCGCCTCTTCACTCATCGGCCAGAGGATCATGAAGGACCTCCGCATGGAGATCTTCAGGCACGCAAGCACGCGGTCTCTCGCCTTCCTTTCGCGGCAGCCGGTCGGCCGCCTCGTTACCCGCATGACCAGCGACGTGGAGACGATCAACCAGTTTTTTACCGATGTCATCGTAGCCTTCCTGAAGGACGCGGCCCTCATGGTCGGAGTCCTCATCGTGCTCCTCTCGATGGACGTGCGGCTTGCCCTCGTGGCGCTCGCGACCCTTCCGCCGGTCCTCATAGTTACGCTCATATCGAGGGGAAAGGCCCGCGACGCGTTCAGGCGCCAGCGACAATGGGTATCGAAGGTAAACTCTTATATCGCCGAGCGCCTCTCCGGCATCTCCGTCGTGCAGCTATTCATCCGCGAGGAAGCTTCGCGCCGCGAGTTCGAAGCCCACGACAGGGAACTCCTTGGCGCGAGCCTGGGCGAGATGTACGTCTTCGCGACCTTCCGGCCCCTCGTCGACCTCTTCGCGAACATCAGTGTTGCGGTAGTCCTGTGGTACGGAGCCTCGCTTCTTTCCCTGCAGATCCTCAGCCTCGGCACCCTGATAGCCTTCGTCAACCTCATACGGATGTTCTACGCGCCGGTGATGGACATATCAGAAAAGTACACCCTGCTCCAGAGTGCCATGGCAGGCGGCGAGCGCGTCTTCGCCCTCCTCGACGAAACGGAGCGCGTTCCCGACAGCCCGAAGGTGGCAATGCCATCCAGCATCCGCGGGCACATCGAGTTCGATCGGGTCTCTTTCGCCTACAAGGAAGGGGAGTGGATCCTCAGGGACCTCTCGTTCAGTGTAGAGCCTGGCGAGATGGTAGCCATAGTCGGTCCCACAGGAGCAGGCAAGACCACCATCGCGAACCTGATCACGAGGCTCTGGGACATACAGCGCGGCTCGATCCGCATCGACGGCTATGACCTGCGACAGCTCCCGCTTGACGGACTGCGGAAGGCGGTGCAACCAGTACTCCAGGATGTGTTCCTCTTCTCGGGGAGCATCGAGGAGAACATCCGCCTCGGCGACGAGGTCACCGTCGATCGCATGCGCGCAGCCTCCGCCGCAGTCCACGCCGACGAGTTCATCGACCGGATGCCCGGCGGGTTCGCCGAGGTCCTCTCCGAGGGTGCGGCAAACATCTCGCAGGGCCAGCGGCAGCTTCTGTCCTTCGCCCGTGTCCTGGCCCACGAGCCTTCCATCATCATCCTCGACGAGGCGACGAGCTCCATCGACACTGAAACCGAACAATTAGTACAGCGTGGGCTCGAGGCCCTGCTGGCAGGTCGGACAAGCGTGGTCATCGCGCACCGGCTGTCGACCATACGTCACGCGAACCGCATCCTGGTGCTCGCGGAAGGCGCTGTAGCCGAGTCGGGGACGCACGAGGAATTGCTGCAATTACGCGGACTTTACTGGAACCTCTACAGGCTGCAGTACGGAGGCGATGTGGGCTTAAGGGAAGCAGGTTCCTAGCTCAGCGCCTCCCGCGCCAGGGCCAGGATGTCCACATCGACGAGGGGCCGGGAAGCCCGCAGCAGCGAGGCACGAGGTGCCGAGGCAATGCGGCCGGCGAAGGCCCGGATGGCGCGCGCGAAGGAAGCCTCGGGGTCAAGGCTCACCAGGGGGCGCCTGGCAACGAGGCTGCCGGATACCGCGGGATCCTCGGGAATGAAGGCGCCGAAATAGGGAGTTATGCCCAGATTCTTTACCGCAAGGTCCCGGAGCATGTGGCCGGCTTCGACGTCGGACTCGTCACGCCCGCGGTTGATGACGAGACAGGGGAGGATTCCCTGAAAAGCGCGAAGGGCAGCCCCTCCACGGGAGGGGCTGCGCCTGGCCAGATCCTTCGCGAAATCGATAAGGGAGCGCGTGCCGTCCTCGACCCACTCCGAGGCAAAATCAAGGACAAAGGCCTTTTCGGAGCTGCCCTCGGGGAAGCCCTGTGACAGGAGCCTGAAGGCAGCGGACTTGAGCAGGGCATAGGCGTTGAGCACCGAGGTGATCTCGGGGGTGACAACGATGATCCCCCCCGTCCCCGCCAGCCAGAAATCGATAGTGTTCCAGGTGCTTCCCGTCCCGAGGTCCAGGATGATGAAATCTGCCGGCAATTCGGCGAGATCCTTCTGGATCCGCTTCTTCACCTGCCACTCGATATTTGCGACACCGGGCTGGAGCGTGTCGCCGGGGATGAGCCAGAGTCGCTCCTCGCCGGTTTCCGCAAGGAGGCCACTGAGGTTCTTTTCCTGCTTCCAGTGGAGGGAACCGATTCCCGAGGCGCGGCTTCGCATCCCCAGGAAGCTGTGGAGATCTGCACAGCCAAAATCGAGGTCGACCAGGATGACCGTACGCCCGAGCCGGGCGAGCGACACGCCGAGATTGGCGGCCACGAGGGATTTCCCGACGCCACCCTTCCCCGACGCGACGGGAATGATCATGCCCATCCTGCCCCAATTCCCGATGCATCTGGCACCGGCTTGTCCTGCCCTGTCCCCCCCCCTCGTCGAGGCCCCCGATTGGCGAAGCGCTCTTCATCCAGTACCCTTGATCCATGAAAGAGCGCCGACTTCGATGTCTGGCCCTGCTGGCCCTGGCGGTGGGAATCAGTACCCCGACGATCGCCGAGGAGGCGATCGTCGTCAAGACCCGCGACCTGGCCGATGACGCCGCCTCCACGCTCCTCGTGCGGGCCTTCGTGGGCGACAGCGAGATCAAGGGCTCGACCTGGAGAGCCTTTGTTACCCTGGATCGCCGCGTGGTCGGCGAGCCGCCCTATTTCCAGTCATCCCTGAAACCTGGCCGCTACAGCGTGGGAGTCGGGGCTGAGGGCTTCGTGACGCGCAAGACGGTACTTGTGGTCGAAGCGCATAAGTCCTACGAGATCACAGTGCCGCTCAGGCGTGCGACAGGTTTTGTTCACATCACTGCATATCCCCCTGACGCGGAGATCGTGGTTGACGGCCACTCCTATGAGCCTGGCCTCATCGAACTCCCCATCGGGACGAGGGACATCGAGGTCCGGCGCTTCGGATACATCGAGAACCACCTCACGGTGGCCGTTCTGGAAGACAGCATCTTGAGCGTCACGACCAGTCTCTCCACGGCCGCCTTCGCCATCACCTCCTTCGTAGTCAACCGTCCCCTGTTCAATCCCGCAAATCCCGGCCCCTTCGGAGAGCTGCGGCTCGCCTTCTCGGTTTCCGCTCCAGGCTCGGGTCGGATCGAGTTCCTCGACGAGGATGGCGCCATGGTGGAAAGGGTCGACCTGGAACCCTTCGTGACCTGGAACCACAGTCTCGTCTGGAAGGGACGCGCAGCCGATGGCTCGGTGCTGACCGATGGCAATTATGAGATTCGCCTCGTGGCTGTAGCCGCATCCGAGTCAGCCTCCGAAATCAGGGAATCGCGCGAAGCCCGCATCGACTCGGGCCTCGTGGCCCTGCCCCTCGGGCAGGGTGATGGTTTGCCCGGCCTCGCCCTCCTTCCCCTCACCCTCGGCAGCCCCGCGGGACTTGGCCTCGTAGAAGCGGGGATTTCCCTGCCTGGCTACAGCGCCAGTGTGCTGGGAACGATGGCCCTTTCGCTCAGCGGCGGACCCTGGTCGACGGGCGCGGCCGTAGGAGGGAGCGCCGACGGTTCGGGCACTTTCAGGCTCGACCTGGGCCTCGGATACCTGGCCGGACAGGTTGGAGATCTCCGCATCGGCCTGGCACTTTCCGGCCATGCGTCTGGGGTGGCAGCAGGAACCGCCGGGGGCATGGCATATGTCGCCCGCGTCCTCCTGCCCCTTTCCTGGATCTCCGGCGAAGCGGAGAATGCCCTTGCCCAGCGCCTTGTCGCAGGGCTTGCCCCTGCCCTCACCCTGGGTGGCGCTGCCACGGGGAGGCCAGTGCCCGGAATCGAGCTCCGGGCCGGGGCCGGCATCGTTTCCGGATGGTCAGTACTAGGACTGTCTGCGCGGAGCGGAGTGACCGGGCCCAGGGTCCTGGCTCCCCTGTGGGACGGCCTCGACCTGCGGATCGAGGGCAGGATCGCTCTCCCATCCACGCCCCTGGTGCTGTCGGCGGAGCTCGGGATGGCCCTCCGGAGCGGCACTACGCATCCCTCGTTCTCGGGCTGCCTTGCGATGGGTGTGTGGTTTTGACCGGTCAGGGAGACTTCCGCTTCGGATTGGGCTATTTCATATTGTTCTCGATCTATGGTGTCATCACGCCCTTCCTCCAGGTCTTCCTGAAGGGCCTTGGTTACGGCCCTTCGGGCATAGGTCTCTTCCTCGGCCTCTTCGAGGCGATGGGCATCCTCGGACCACTGTGGCTTTCGCGGAAGGCTGACAGGTCCGGCCACTACCGCCCCTACCTCGCTGCAGCGGCATTGATGGCCGCGCTGCCGGCCATACCCATGGCCCTCGCCCGCAACTTCCTGGTGACCGCTCCCTGCATCGCCATCATGGCCCTGGGGGTTCGCGGCATGGTGCCCGTCATGGATGCCTCGGTCATCGCCCACACCAGTGCGCATACGAGCGGCTGTGGAAAATCACGGGGCTATGGAACCCTCCGATCGGCGGGCACGGCGGGTTTCATCGTGATGCTGCTCGCGACGCAGGCCTTCCACCTGGAACGCGGCTCGCCAATCCTCATAGCACTGTGGATCACCGGCTCGGCCCTTGTGCTCCTGCTGTTCCTCATCGTCCTCCCCGAATCCGGCCGTGCCGGTGGCAGGGAAGCCGACCCTGTCGGACCTTCCAGGAGTTCCGCCACCTCCTTCGTGGATCCCGGCCTCATCATCGGACTGGTCATCATGGCCCTCGGCCGGCTTGCGATGTCACCGATCAACAGCTTTTTCACGCTCTATGCCACCGATCGGCTCCAGGGCGACACCGCGAGCCTGCTCTGGGCCTTGGCAGCCCTCGTGGAAATCCCTGCCCTTATCGTGTCGGGAAGACTGATAGCCCGTTTCGGCCCCATGAGGATCATCGCCCTGGCAAACGCAGTGATCGTCCTCCGGCTAGGAATATACGCATTGGTACCAAGCTTCGCAGGTGCCCTCGTCGCCCAACTCCTGCATTTCTTCTGTTTTGGCCTCTACCTGCCGGCAGCCATTGCCTTCGTTGGCGCCCGGGTGCCACCGGATCGACGGGCCTGGGGCATGGCCCTGCTGTCGAGCCTTGTCACCGCCTTTCCGGGCTTCATTGGTTCGACAGCCGGCGGATTCATCCTCGAAGCGAAGGGCTACCAGGTCCTCTTCGCTGTCTTCACGATTCCCGCCCTTGTCTCCCTGGTGCTCTGGTTCGCGACCCGGAAAAGGTATACAGCCCCAGCCTGAACCGCTAGATCCCTGCCAGCACTCGCTCGGCGAGAAACAGGCCGGACACCATCATGGCATTAGCGAGTTCGCCCTTGCCCATCCGCTGGCGCAGCTCGGACAGGGGTAGCAGGACCGTCTCGATCTCCTCGTTTTCGTCGAAATCGGTCCTGCCATGGAAAACCAGGCCTGTGGCCACAAAGACATGGTAGCTGTTCTCGAGAAAGGCTGGATTGGGCGAAATGCTGCCTGCATGGAGGATCCGTCCCGCACACCAGCCTGTCTCCTCCTCGAGTTCGCGGGCTACACCCTCTGCAGGGTCCTCGCCCCTCTCTACGATTCCACCGGGAAATTCGAGATAGCAGGCGTCGGCTCCATGCCGGTACTGCCGCACCATGACGCAGCTCAGCTCCCCTGCGATCTCGACGATGGGCACGACGATGGCCCAGTCTCGCGACGCGATGCTCGTGAAAACGCTTACCTTGCCCGAATCCGAGCTGCATTCAATGCGCTTCACGTCAAATATGCCAGCATCGAAGCGATCGACGAGGCGCCCCTTCTTCCATGCTCCGATTCCGCTTGCCATGCTGGCATGATAGCTTCGCCCGTCCTTCCTTGCCAGCGCCATCCCCCGGCGCTACGATAGTGTTCAAGGAGGCAGGGGAAATGGAAGACTGGATGGAGGAGTTCCCAGGCGCGGTGACGGTCAGCGACCGCGACCACATCATTGTATACCTGAACGCCAAGGCGGCGAAAACCTTAGCAGCGGAGGGCGGCAAGGACCTCATCGGCCGCAATCTCATGGCCTGCCACAAGCACCGCTCCATCGACATCATCGAGCGCATCTTCAGGACCGGGGAGCCCAATGCCTATACCATTGAGAAAAAGGGTGTCAGGAAATTCATCTACCAGGCGCCCTGGAGAAAAGGCGGAGAGGTCGCTGGCCTCGTCGAACTGTCGATGGAAATACCCTTTGATCTGCCCCATTTCGTGCGGGACTGACAGCATCCTGCTATAGTTGCATCATGTCGCACAGTTCAGCATGGCAGCGCGTAGGGCGCCATGTCCTCGATTTCAAGGGCCTTTTCCTCGCGGGTTTCGCCGCCATGGTGGCGGTGACCGCGGGGCAGCTTTCGGGACCCCTCCTCATTCGTTCCATCATCGACGATTCGATCCCGAAGGGCGACCTCCGGGGAATGATGCTCCGCGCCCTGGCCTACTTCATCATCATTGTCGCCATGGGCATCCTCCAGTGGTTCGCCTCAGTGACGATCGCACGCCTCGGACTCGAGGTAGTCACGCGCGTCAAGAAAGAGGTTTTCGCCCATTTCCTCAGGCTCCCCGTCTCCTACTTCGACCTGCACCCAGTGGGAGAGCTCATGTCCCGCACGGAGAGCGACACGGAACGCATCAAGGAGCTTTTCTCGCGAACTGCCATCACCCTCGTGACGGATCTCCTCCTCTTCGCGGGCATCCTCGCCGTCTGCTTCGCACTCGACGCGAAGCTGACCTTCTGGATAGCGATCATCACGCCGCCCCTCGTGGTACTGATCATCCTCGCCTTCGACAGGCTCCGCGTCTTTTACGACCGCCACCGCGTGCTCTACGCGTCGATCCAGGCCAAGCTCACCGAGTTCGTGCAGGGCTTCGAGGTCCTGGCAGCCTTTGGCAGGAGGCAGTGGGCCCATGCCAAGCTCATGGCCGACTCGAAAACCCGTCGCGACAACGACATCAAATCAACCATGTTCGAGTTCGTGGCCATGGGTTTCCTCGGCTTCGCCCTGGGTCCGCTCTTCATGGCCGCCGTCGTCGCCACCCTTGCGCCCCAGATCATCACGGGTGCCTTGACCGTCGGAACCCTCCTGGTATTCCTCGAATACGGGCGGAGGATCTTCGAGCCCTTGATGGGCATAGCCGAGAACATCCGCGCCATCCAGCAGGCGCGTGTCTCCCTCGCACGCATCCACTCGATACTCGAGCTGCCCGTCGAGGACCTAGGCCGTGACCGCGAGGCGCGCTTTGAAAGCGAAATCGAATTCCGCAACGTGTGGTTTGCGTACAAGGGCGAGGAATGGGTGCTCCAGGACCTCTCCTTCGTCATCCCGCGCGGAGGGATGGTCGCCCTGGTCGGGCCCTCGGGTTCGGGCAAGACGACAGCGGTGGGACTCCTCACGCGCTTCTACCTCCCCCAGCGCGGCCAGATCCTCGTCGATGGCGTGCCGCTCGAGGACATCGCACTTCCAGCCTGGAGGAGACTCATCGGTCTGGTCCTCCAGGATCCCTACCTCTTTCCCGGAACCATCCTCGAGAACGTAAGGGTCTATGACGAGGACCTCGTGCCGGCCCGCGTGTCTGGCGCACTGACCAAGGTCCAGGCCCTCGATTTTGTCGAGCGCCTGCCCGGCGGTCTCGACTCGGAGATCACGGTGGGTGGAAGCAACATCTCCGCAGGAGAGCGGCAACTCCTGTCCTTCGCCCGCGCAGTAGCCTTCGATCCCCAGATCATCATCCTCGACGAGGCGACGGCGAGCATCGATGTCAGGACGGAACGGAAAATCCGCGAGGGCTTGGGCGGCCTCGTTTCGGGACGCACTGCCGTCGTCGTGGCGCACCGGCTTTCGAGCGTACTCCGTGCTGACATGATCCTCTTCTTCAAGGATGGGAGGATCGCGGCCCGGGGGACGCACGAGGGGCTCTTCGCCTCCTTCCCGGAATACGCCGAACTCGTGCGGCTGCAGTTCCCCGACACAGTCGGCGGGGCCGAGGCCATGGTGCCGGGCGCTGCGCCTGCAGGGGCGTACCCATGAGCGATCAAGTGAACATTCCTGCCGGCGCTGCCCCCCCCTCCCCTCCACCGGTCAGACACCTCGCCTGGATCTGGAGGCTCTGGAGAGAAAGAGGCGGTCTCATCATCCTCCTCTTTGTCCTCACCTTCCTGTCGAGCGCGGTGGCCGTCACCTACCCCCTGGTAGCCAAGCTCCTTCTCGACCAGCTCCAGGGAGCCCTCTCGAAGGGCCAGGGATGGGAGGAAGCCGGCGCCGAGATCAACCGCCTCGTGCTCCTGGTCCTCGCCATCGGCGCCGCTGGCCTGGTCGCCTCGATGTTCCCCGGGATCAGGGGGGCGACCAACCAGGTCTTCGAGCATCTCCTCCGTGGCAAGTATTTCTCGAAGGTGCTTGCCAAGAACCGCGACTTCTTCCAGGCCTTCAGGCCCGGCGACATCGTCACGCGCCTGACCCAGGACATATACAACGAGATGGGAGTCTCCTGGTTCCTCTGCTCGGGAATATTCCGCGCCATCGAGTCGGGGAGCAAGGTCGTCTTCTGCTTTGCCGCGATGTTCCTCGTCGACCCGAAGCTCACACTACTGTCCATGATCCCCCTTCCGCTGATGATCGCCGTGTTCTATCTGGCGCAGCGGCGGGTCTACGACACCTTCATGCGCAACCAGGAGTCGATTTCCACGATAAACGCCCAACTGGAAATGAGTTTTTCAGGTGTCCGCGTCATCAAGGCCTTCGCCTGCGAATCCAAGTACGAGCGCTTCTTTGCGACCGTCCTTGGCCGGCGCTTCGAAACCGAGCTCGGCGTAGTCCGGCTCGAGGCCATGCTCCAGCTCGTCTACCAGTACCTCGACTGGTTCGCGCAGATCGGGGTTGTCTTCGCCGGCGGATGGATGGCCGTGCGCGGCGAAATAACAATTGGTACATTCTATGCCTTCTATTCCTGGCTCGGCATGCTCGTCATCCCGATCCTCGACATCCCCAACCTCTTTGTTTCGGGCAAGCGCGCCTTCGTCAACATGGACAGGCTCGAGGAAATTGCCGCCTACGGTACGACGGCCTCGGCCGCCGCGCCGGCTCCTGCCGCGCCGGCTCCTGCCGCGCCGGCTCCTGGCTCAGCATCCCAGCCGGTCGCCGCGTCCGAGGCAGCCTGGCCCGAGGGCGTGCAGGGACCTGTCGAATCCGTGGCCTTCGAGCACGTGGATTTCACCTTCGAGGGGCGCAGGGAAAAGGCCCTCGACGATTGCTCATTCACCCTCGGGAAGGGAGAGCGGCTGGCCGTGATCGGCCCCGTCGGCTCGGGCAAGTCCACCCTCATACGCATCCTTTCGGGGCTCCTCGAACCTACCGGAGGTCTGGTCCTCGTGAACGGCAGACCCCTGTCCGGCCTCGACGGCGGGGCACTCGGTTCGGAACTCGGCCTTGTGCCCCAGGAATCCCTCCTCTTCACCGGAACGATCCGCGAAAACGTAGCCTTCGGTACACGGGGCGAGGGCAGGGATATCAGCAACGGCGATTTCTCTCGGGCAGTCACCACAGCCCAGGTCGCTGATGAGATCGCAGCTTTTAGCGAAGGTGAGGCAACCCTTCTCGGACAGCGCGGCATGAGCCTCTCGGGGGGGCAAAGGCAGAGGGTCGCCATCGCGCGCGCCCTGGCCCGGGAACCGAGCCTCCTCCTCCTCGACGACATCACCGCGAGCCTCGATGCCACCAACGAGGAAAGGCTGTGGCAGAACCTGGAACCACGTGCAGCTGACATGGTAACCCTCGTTGTCTCCCACCGGATGTCAACCCTGGCCTGGGCAGACAAGGTCCTCTTCCTCTCCGAGGGACGAACACTCGCCTTCGGACGCCATGAGGAACTCATTTTCAGTTGCCCCCCCTACAAGGCCTTCATCGAGGAACATCTCTCGGTGGAAGAAGGCGCTGCATGATCGGCGCCTTGTTCGACAGGCACCTGCGGTTCCGGGGCAGGCGAGGATGCGGATACCCTTTTGCGCGGGGCCTCAAACAATGTAGTATGTTCAGAGCATGTTAGAGTCGTCGCAGAACGAGATCCGGGTTGCGTCCCTTGACCCCGAGATCAACCAGATCCTACGGGAAATCCC
>CAIJMU010000033.1 GCA_903821875.1 uncultured Spirochaetota bacterium | reverse complement strand
GTACTCAACAGGATCATCAACCTCGAGACAGGCAGCCTTGCAACGGAAGCGGCCCTCAAGATGATGCTCGCGCGCTTCTATCGACTCGACCCGACCTACCCTGAGCCCCTCCATGCCGACAGGATTCCGGTCTTCCTGGTCATGGCTGACAATGCCGGCGGAAATACCGCCAATTACCATGGAACTACGCTCAATACCCAGCTCATGCGCGGGCTCTGGCCTGGCCTCTATGAAAAGATGGCCGCAGCCGGGATCCTGCGGGTACAGCAGGTGCGCATCAATGACATCGCCGATTTCGATGCGGCGATCCGCCGCTACAATGTAGCGCCCTTCAAGACCGCCGGCTTCCTGCACGAGATCATCATGATGAACTATGGAGGGATCAGGCTCTCCGAGGACTATCTCCACTCCGCCTACGCGCTCTGCAAGGAAACCGGAACCCCCATACTCTGCGATGAGATCCAGTCCTGCATGTGGTACCCGGGCCTCTTCCTCTCTCGCATCTACGGACTGAAGCCCGACTTCCTCGCCCTCGGAAAGGGTTTTTCCGGCGGGCTCTATCCAGCCTCGAGGATCCTGACCACGGCGGAGATGGATACCCTCAACCAGTTCGGCGCCCTCGTCACCAACGGGCAGGAGGAACTGGCTTCCCTTGCCTACCTGGTTACAATGGCCTTTGTGGAAGCGAATGGAGCCCACATTGAGGAGATCGGTACGTATTATGAGGAAAGGGTGAGGGGAATCGCCGCCCGCCATCCCGGCATGGTAGAGAACATCGAGGGGCAGGCCCACCTCGTCTCCATCGGCTTCAAGGAAGTGCCTGCGGCAGTCGAGTTCTGCAAGCTCATGCTGGCCGATGGCTTTGACATCAGCGCCCAGACCTACAAGCCCAACTGTCCTCCGGTGGCCCTCACCAAGCTGCCGGTGACCCTCGGAAGGGCCGAGGTCGACTGGATCGTCGATCACATGGACAAGGCGCTCAGGAAAATGGAGGGCTAGGACCCATGGGACTTGCAATCAAATTCGGCGTCATCGGCTGTGGACTCATGGGCAAGGAGTTCGCCTCCGCTGCCTCCCGCTGGTGCCACCTTGCGGGAGACATCCCGAGGCCGGAGATCGTCGCCGTCTGTGATACGAATCCGGCCAATCATGAGTGGTTTGGCCGGCACCTGCCTGATCTCAAGTACCGCTTTTCCGACTATCGTGAACTCCTGGCACTCCCTGAGGTCGAGGCGGTCTACTGTGCGGTGCCCCACTCCCTCCACGAGGCCCTTTATATCGACATCATCCGAGCGGGCAAACACCTTCTCGGTGAAAAGCCCTTCGGCATCGACCAGGCAGCCAATGCTGCCATCCTCGCCGAGCTCGCCATTCATCCTTCGGTATTCGCGCGCTGCTCGAGCGAGTTTCCCTTCTATCCCGCAGCACGCATACTTTCAAAGTGGATCGATGAAGGCAAATTCGGCAGGATCATCGAAGCCCGTTTCGGCATGCGCCATTCGAGCGATATGGACCTGACTAAACCTATTAACTGGAAGCGGATGGCCAGCATCAACGGGGAATACGGCTGCATGGGGGATCTGGGCATCCACACCGAGCACCTCGCTTTCAGGGCAGGCTGGCGTCCCGTCGATGTCTGTGCCAAGCTCACGAAGCTCGTGGAGACGAGGCCCGATGGCAAGGGCGGCATGGCTGCCTGCGACACCTGGGACAACGCCACCCTCCTCTGCGGGATGCGAGATGCGAAGGGGGTCGAGTTTCCCGCCACCTTCGAGATGAAGCGCCTGGCTCCGGCTTCCACCAACTCGGTCTTCTACGAGGTCTACGGAATGGACCTCTCGGCCCGTTTCAATACCGATGATCCCAATGCCCTCGTGTTTACCACGTCCTGGGGCAAGGAGCAGGCCTGGTCGCGCATCGTCGTGGGCCACAAGCCCGTTTTCCCGACCATCACAGGCGGTATCTTCGAGTTCGGTTTTTCCGATGCCATCCTCCAGATGTGGGCGGCCTTCGTCGCCGAACTCAGGGGACTTCCTGTCGAATACGGCTGCTTTACCCCGGAGGAGACGAGACTGTCCCACGCCCTCCAGACAGCGGCGCTGGCTTCGCAGCGCGGGCGCAGTGTCGAAACGGTGGCCTGACCCCCTGGAATGGGCTTCTTCGAAGGGCGGACCGCCATCGAGGAGAAGGGGAAGCTGAAGGAGGCACGTCTCATGAAGACCATAAAGGGCGGAGGGCATCGGCTTTTCGAGAAGGATCCCGAGACCTCCGCGACGGTAACGGAGATGCTTCTCGAGCTCGAGAAGGGAGGCATCGACGCCGTCCGCACCTACAGCCGGAAATTCGACGACTGGGATCCTCCGGATTTCGAGATGGGCGAGGCCGATATCACGAAGGCAGTTGCCTCGCTTCCCCGGCAGGTGCTGGAGGATACCGCATTTTGCCAGGATAATGTGCGGCGCTTCGCCCTGGCCCAGCGGGCAACGATGACTGACCTCGAAGTGGAGCTGAGCCCAGGGGTGATACTCGGACACCGCCATATCCCGGTCTCCTCGGTCGGCAGCTACATACCCGGGGGCCGCTACCCGATGTTCGGCTCGGCCCAGATGAGCATCATTCCGGCGAAGGTCGCCGGCGTGAGGTCGGTGGTCGCCTGCACTCCGCCGGCGCGGGGCATCGGCAGCTACCCCGCGACCGTGAACGCGATGAGGACCGCTGGAGCCGACAGGATTTTCGTTGTGGGCGGGGTTCCCGCTTTCGCCCTCATGGCCTTCGGGATGGGAGTTGTGGAACCTGTTGACATGCTGTGCGGCGCCGGAAACCGTTTCGTTGCCGAGGCCAAGAGGCAGCTCTTTGGCCGTTGCGGCATCGATCTCCTGGCTGGCCCCACCGAGATCCTCGTCATCGCCGACGATTCCGCGGATCCCTCCCTCGTAGCCTGCGATCTCCTGGGCCAGGCTGAACACGATCCGAACAGCGGCGTCTGCCTGATTGCCTTGAGTGAGGATTTCGCCCGCCGAGCGATCGCCGAGCTTGAGGTGCAGCTCGCGGTCCTATCCACCCGGGACGTCGCGGCCCTGTCCTGGCGAGACAACGGAATCGTCGTTGTCGCCGCCTCTCCCGAAGAAGCCCTCCGCATAAGCGACGACTACGCGCCCGAACACCTCGAGCTCCACTGCGTGGACAATGCCTGGTACCAGGCCCGCCTTTCCAATTATGGATCCATCTTCATCGGCGAAGAAACGACGGTCGCCTATGGGGACAAGGCCATAGGCACCAATCACATCCTTCCCACGAGCCGATCCGCGCGCTATACGGGCGGGCTCTGGGTCGGCAAATTCCTCAAGACCTGTACCTATCAACGCTGCACTCCCGAGGCCAGCCGCGCCATTGGCGAGGTTACTGAACGCCAGTGCGCCGTGGAGAACATGGTGGCCCATGGAATTTCCGCCCGCGTGCGCGTTGAACGCTATGCAGGGTCCAAGTCAGCTGGGTTATGAACCGGTCCGGATTCCCTATTCCACTATAAGGAGCCGACGTATCCGTGCTGAAAGGAGTTCAGTGAGCTCCGCAGAGATGCCCGAGTCCGTTATGCAGGTGTCGACGCGCTCGAGTCCCCCGTAACTGATGAAGGAGGTTTCGCCGATTTTCGAGGCATCGGCGATGATGTACACGCTCGCGGCATTGTGGATGACGATCTCGTTCATCCTGGCGGTCCTCTCGTCGGTGGTCATGAGGCCTCGATCGAGGTTGAGCGCGTCACAACCCAGGAAGGCCTTTTTCACGTGCAGGCGTTTCAGCATCTCCTCGGCCAGGAATCCGCAGGCATCGCGGCGTTCGGGGCGGATCTCGCCACCAACCAGCACCACCTTGCAGAAGGGAGTGAGGACGTCGGTAAGGATGAGTGAATTGGTAAGTACCTTGACATTCTCGATCTGCTCTTCCTCGAAACGGCGGGCGAGGGCCTGGGCCATCGCGAAAACCGTCGTGCCGGAATCGAGGAATATATGGTCTCCCGGAAGGACTTCGAGGGAGGCTCTCGCGCCTATGACCGTCTTTTCCCTGGTGTGAGTCGATGCAGAGTTGCTGAAGGAATATCCTGAATTTTCGGAGCGCCGGGGCTGGACTCCACCGAATGTACGGATCACCAGACCCTCGTCCTCGAGCCGGACAAAAAGCCGCCGGGCCGTGGCCTCTGATACGCCGATCATACCAGCTACCTCGAGGACATTGAGCTTGCCCCGTTCCTCGAGGGCCTGGAGGACGACACGCTTTGAGTCTTTGTTGATTTTCACGGGTTCATCCTTGCTTCTGTATATACGGCATGGAGGGAAAGAGTCCACAGGAAAAAAGCCCGCCGGAATTCCGGGAAGCCTGGCCAGAGGACAGGGTTTTCATGAAGGTGGCCTCGTGACGCCAGTCCGTTCCCCGGTCTCGGGGATGACGGAGGCGAATCCGAAATTCAGCAAGGCCAGGACGAGGAGGAAAGAGAAGAGCGCGACATAGGCCGCCTGCGGATAGACGAGGACGTCTTTCCCGGCAAGCGTGGAAGGATGGAAACCGTCGAGGATCATCCCGCAGATCTGGGCGACTGCGCCGCAGCCGAGGTAGGCGAGCGCGTTTGTGACTGAGATGCCGGATGCGAGGAGCTCGGGACGGTTCAGGTCCCTCATAGTCGCCTGGCTCGAGGGACCCGAGATGCCAATGGCCATTGCCAGGAGGAGATAGGCTGCAAGGTAGACGGCCGCTGGTGCAGCGAGGAGGGCCCCCGCGAGGAGGGCAGCCAGGGCCGCGACGACGGCTGCCGAACCGGCCATTATGCCAGGCTTGTTCCGGCCTCCGACCATCCTGGGGAGGAGGCCGCCCAGGGTGACGCTCAGGGCGCTCATGACCGTCATCGCGAGGAGGACTGCCGCCGCGCTTGCGGAATCAAGACCGGCCCGATCCTGGAGGAACTTCTTGCCGAGGATGGTGAGGACCACGAAGTAGATGGGAAAGCTGATCAGGGAGGAAGCATAGGAGGGCCAGCAGGATCGGTTCGCAAGGACGAGGCTGAGGGAGGTGAAGGAGGGTGCTGTCCGCCTTTGCCTCCCATCGCGTGAGGGGGTTGAAAGCAAGGCGGCAGCAGCCAGAGAGGCGAGGCTGAGGGCAGCGACGACGATGAGGGCCTGCCGCCATCCGAGGGCTGCGACGCTTCGCTCGAAGGGCAGGGTCGCAGCTACTCCGCCGCAGTAACCGACTGCGAGGAGGGATCCGAGGGCTATGGGAAACTGCTCCACCGTAAAGTGGAGATGGATTTCCTTGATGATGGCGAGGTAGATGAAACTCGCGCCGAGACCGGTGAGGGCACGGGCGGCCAGGAGGAGGGGGAGGGAATGGGCGAGGGGAAACAGGAGGGATCCCACGACCATGACGAGGCCCCCGCCGATCAGGTTCCGCCTCCCTCCCCATCCGTCGACAAGGATGCCGACGAAGATCTGCATGCCGCCGTAGATCCAGGTAAAAAGCGCTCCGAGGGCAGCCACGCTGGCTGCGGCGAGGCTGAAATCTACCTGGAGTTCGTCGAAGATCGTGCCCGGTATCGCGGTCCTTTGGACGTAGGAGAAGAAATAGACCGAAGCCATCGCGGCGAAGGCTACAAGGGCGCTGCGTGGTCTTCCGGCTGCAGAAGCGGAAGCGGTCCGGATCATCCCGATTCCGCCAATGCGCAGTTGGTGTTTTTGGCAAGATATCGATCGCGCTGACCGGGGGTGGCGCGATCATGGGCGAGGATAGGCGTGGAACCGGATTCAGTTCCATGAAAACGAAAGACTGCTGGCATTCGGGAGAAGTATGGCGCCTGTTTTCCCTAATTTGCAAGAAGAAATGCCCAATACGATCATTATTTTGCTTGAGAAGCGAAGTTTTCTCGAAAGATGTTGACAGTTTCGCTCCCCCCGTCCTAAAATCCTCTGCGTTCTGTCCGCAATTGCACAGCGCGCTGTGGAGTTCCCAAAGGAGGTTGCCATGCCGTTCCTGTTCCCCGTCACCGAGATCGATACGAAGGTCTACGAGCAGGAACTGCGCGACTTCCTGCCCGACAGGATGATTGACATCCACACTCACGTATGGCTCGACAAGTTCGCCGCCCGGGAACCGGAGGAGGTGAAGCGCGCGGTGACCTGGCCTGCCCTGGTCGCGGCCGAGAGTCCCATCGAGGAACTCCTGGAAACCTACCGCCTCATGTTTCCCGGAAAGGCAGTGACGCCCCTCATTTTCAGCAGTCTCAAGAGGGGTGACGATCACGAGGGACAGAATCGCTATGTCGCCGAATGCACTGCCCGACACGGAGTTCCTTCCCTCCTCTACGCCTTCCCGGAATGGAGTGCGGAGGATCTCCTCTGGAGGATCCTCCGTGGCCGCCACCTGGGAATCAAGGTGTACCTGAACCTCTCCCCGGTGTATCTGCCCGAAAAGGAAATCAGGATCTTCGATTTCATCCCCCACCATCAGCTCGAGCTGCTCAATTCCCGGAAGATGATCCTCATGCTCCATGTCCCGCGGGACGGGCGCCTGGGCGATCCGGTCAACCTGGCCCAGATGCTTGAGATCGAGGAACGCTACCCCGACCTCAACGTCATTTATGCCCATATCGGGAGGGCTTACTGTCCCGAGGATTTCGGAAAGGCCTTTGAGCTGCTGCGGAAGACGAAGAAGCTCGTGATGGATTTTTCGGCCAACACCCTCGACGAGGCGATGTACCAGATCCTCGACGCAATCGGTCCCAATAGGGTCCTCTTCGGTTCCGACCTACCCATACTCAGGATGCGCATGCGTCGGATCTGCGAGAAGGGCAGATACGTCAACCTTGTGCCCAAGGGCATGTACGGGGATGTTTCGAAAGATCCGAACATGCGCGAGGTTGAGGAAGCTGAAAGCCGGGACATGACCTTCTTCATGTACGAGGAGCTGCGTGCCTTCAAACGGGCGGCGACAAGGCTCGGGCTCGGAAAGGGTGACATCGAGGCTGTCTTCCATGGTACCGCGCAGGCCCTGATCGACCGTGTCGGCCTGGAGCTCTATGGAAGGGCCTTCATGCACACTGCTGCTGTCTCCGCGACCGGCGACGGAAATTGATCCGGAAGGGCGGCTGAGTGGAAACTCCCTATATAGACAAGGCGCTCCTGCCTGCCATCCTTGAGCGGAACGAGGCTTTCTGGAAGGGTGAACTCAAGGACGGCCCCCTGGTCTGGGCGACGTCCCCGGACGGACTTCCCGTGGAGCCGCCTGTGGCCCCCGCCGTCGAGGCAGAGGAATGGACAGATGTCGGCTACGTCATGGCCAAGGCTGAATACGTCATAGCTCATACGATCTTTGCCGGTGATGCCCTGCCAACCCACAATCCCTGGCTCGGCCCCGATCAGGTCGCAGCCTGGCTCGGCGCGGACATCACCTTCGCGCCCCGTGACGACACCTCCTGGGTCAAGCCCTTTGTTGAGGACTGGTCCGACCATCCTAAGCTTGCCATCGATCCGGGCAACCGCTGGTGGAAGCTCTACCTCGAGATACTCCGCGCCTCGGTGGAGCGGGGCAGGGGGAGATGGGTCACCTGCTATCCGGACCTTCACAGCGGGATCGACGGGTTGGCCGCCATCCGGGGCTCCCAGGTCCTGATGTTGGACCTCGTCGACCAGCCCGAGGCGGTCAAGGACCGGATGGGGCAGATGACGCGCATCTGGAAGGAAATCGTCGACCAGGTTTCGGGGATCATGGGGCCGGGCGGGCAGGGTAGTACCAATTGGACCCTCGGCTGGAGCGCCGGCCGCTTTGTCTGCCTCGGCCAGAACGACTTCTCCTGCCTCGTGGGCCCTGGGATGTTCGACGAGTTCATCCTCGGGGACACGGTCGAATGCTGCGGGCACGTCGACCACATCATCTACCACCTCGACGGACCGGGAGCCCTCCAGCACCTCCCCCGGCTCCTCGAGATCGGGAAGATCGACTGCATCCAGTGGATACAGGGAGCCGGTGCCCCCCTTCCCTCGAACTGGCTTCCCCTCCTGAAGCGGATCCAGGATGCGGGCAAGTCCGTGCAGCTCTTCTACGGTGGGGCCCATGGAGGGAAGGCCGACTTCGGGGCGGAAATCGATGCCCTCTGCGGCGCCCTTGATACATCGCGTCTTTTCATTGCGGCCGTCCTCGACACTCCGGAGGCTGCGCATTTCGTGGTGGATCGGGCGCGCAGCGCGGGACGGAAATAAGGACAGCGGGAAAGGGCTACCATCCTGCGCCACCGCGCCAGCGGAAGGCCCTGAAAACAACGACAAGGAGAGAATCAAAGATGCCCAATCAAGTCGCTAGCATCGGGTTGCTGCCCTTCTATCTCAAGCTCTATGACGACCTCGACCGGGGCAGCCGGGCCGGCTTCGACGCCTACATCCGGCGCATCGAAGGCGGCTTTGCTTCGCGCGGGCTCAAGGTCGTGACCTCTGAGATCTGTCGTGTCGCCGGTGAATTCGCCCACGCGGTCCAGGACTTCGAGAAGGCCGGCGTCGATGCGCTGGTCACCCTCCACCTGGCTTATTCCCCCTCCCTCGAAGCCATCGAGGCCTTCACCGGCACGAAGCTCCCGATCGTGATCCTGGACTCCACCATGGATGCGGATTTCGGCACCGGCGTGAAAGCCGATCGCATCATGTACAACCATGGCATCCACGGAGTGATGGACTTTGCCTCCCTACTCCGCCGCCGTGGGCGACCCTTCGAAATCGTCGCCGGCCACGACAGCGACCCCCGGGTCCTGGACCGGGCGGCTGACCTGGTGAGGGCTTCATGCGCTGCCCGCGACCTACGCGGCAGCAAGGTGCTTCGTGTCGGCGAGACCTTCGCCGGCATGGGCGACTTCTCTGTCCCGGAATCAGTCATGGTGGCAAAGCTTGGCATCCAGACAAGGCAGATCAGCCTCGTCGAACTCGACGCAGCGGTCCTCGGAGTGAGTGATGCCGCCGTAGCCGAGGAGGTCGCCGCCGACCAGGCGCGCTTTGCCTGCGAGCTTCCCGAGGAAGCCCATCTCCGTTCGGTGCGCGTGGGCCTCGGCCTCCGCAGGATCCTCGAAGAGGGCGGCTACGGCGGCTTCAGCGTGAATTTCCTGGCCTTTGACCGGAGGGACCGCCCCTCGGACACCATGCCCTTCCTCGAGATCTCGAAGGCCATGGCCCGTGGCATCGGCTATGGCGGGGAGGGCGATGTCCTTACCGCCTCTATGGTTGGAGCTTTGGCCCGTGCCTTCGGACAGACCACCTTTACCGAGATCTTCTGCCCTGACTGGGCTGGCGACAGCCTCTTCCTTTCGCACATGGGCGAGATCAGCCCCTCGGTGGCTGGTGACAAGCCGCGCATGATTTCCAAGCCCTTCTTCGGTGGGGGAGCCCGGGATCCAGCCCTCCTGACCTGTGCCGTGAAGCCGGGAAAGGCTGTTTTCGTCAACCTGGTTCCCGGGCCCGAGGATAGCTTTTCCCTCATCGTCGCTCCGGTAGAGGTCCTGGCGGAGGGCACTGCGCTCGACCCCCCCATGCGCGACACGGTGCGTGCCTGGGTGAGGCCGCCAGGCGGGGTAGCCCGATTCCTCGAAGCCTACTCGCGCCTGGGTGGAACCCACCATAGCGCCCTGGTGCTCGGCGACCGGGCCGAGGCTATCGCTGCCTTCGGGCGCTGGAGTGGATGGACGGTGACAATCGTGGATGGATCAGGCAGATGAGTGCAGCGACCACAGTCTCCGATGACGAGGCCTGGTACAGGGCCGAGATAGCCCCGATCCTTCCGCCCACCGTGCTTGATTTCCATACCCACATCTGGTCGTCTGAAAACTGGAAGGAAACACCCTGGGATACGGACAAAAAGGGCAGCCAGTACATGGTCACCAACGAGTTCTATCCCCCCGGGCAGCTGCTTGCCGACGGGCGCGCCTGCTTCCCCGATCGCGGCTACGAAGCAGTCTGTTTCGGCTATCCGACTCCGGCAGCGGACTGGGAAAAGGACACGGCCTACGTCGCCTCCGCCGCCCGCGAGCATAGCGGGCTCTGGCCGCTGGTGGTGGCCGGGCCCGACCTCGGGATATCCCGCGAACGCTACGAAGAGGCCCTGGATGCTGGCGGCTTCTACGGTTTCAAGGTCTTCCTGAACTGGTACGGCGACAACTACGGGGACAAGCGCATCGAGGAGATGTTCTCCTCGGTGGAGCTCTCGCTCGCCAATGAACGCCGGCTCGTGATCCTCCTCCACGTGCCGCGGCGGGGACGCCTCGCGGATCCGGAGATCCAGGCCGGGCTGCGCTGGCTGTCCGGCGAATGTCCCGAAGCCCAGATTGTGCTTGCACATTGCGGCCGTTGCTACATGCCCTCCGAGATGAAGCAGGCCATCGGCTGCCTTCGCGGCCTTCCCAATGTCTGGATGGACAGTTCGATGGTCATGGATCCTGTGGTGTTCCAGATAGTCCTGAACGAGATCGGTCCGGGGCGTCTCCTCTTCGCCACCGACTTCCCGGTTGCTGCCATGCGCGGTAGGCGAGTCCAGGTCAGGGACCACTGGGTGGATGTGGTGGCTCCGGGCTACCCTGTGAGCGCCTATCGAGTGTCCGGTGACGACTTCAAGGCGGGCTTCATGACCTGGGAGATCGTCCTGGCGCTCCGCTGGGCAGCCGAGTTGACCGGCGTCAGCGACAAGGATCGCAGCGGAATCTTTTATGACAACGGAATGGCAGTGCTGCGCAGCGTACGCAGGTCCAAGCGGGCGCCCTAGGCAAGGACGCTACAGTTTCCCGTATTTCCGTCCCGCCTCTGAAAACGCCAGGATCTTGTCTCTCGGCGTGTCCTCATTGAAGTAGTCGGTGGTTCCGAGGATGAAGTTGCAGCGACCCCGGACTGTGTCGAGGACCCGCTTTGTCGTTGCTTCGATCTCCGCAGTGCTGCCCTTGCGCAGGAGGTCCAGCTGGTCGATGCCGCCTAGAAGGGTCGTGCCCTTGCCGAAGGTCCGCACCGCCTCGTCCAGAACCGTGTCGCCGTAGGGGGCGGGCGTGAGCGATTCGTAGGCCCGCAGACCCAGGCCTGGGTAGAGGGAGAGGAGTCCCTTGGCATAGCCGCAGTTGTGGTAGAGAACGGGGATTCCCTGAGCCTGGATCCAGTCTATGAAGCGCTTCTCGTAAGGCCAGACGTGGCTCTGGAAAAAATCCGAACTCACCATTTTTCCATTCGCGACATTGCCGGCGTAGCAGAGCACGTCGGCCCCTGCATCGATAAGCTGCTGGACGAAGCCCATGTAGCGTTTCAGAAAGTGGCGCATCATGCGGTCGTAGAAATCCGGTTCCAGCAAGGCATCCATCAGGAGCTCATCGAGCTTGCGATAGTAGAGTGCCAGGAGGTTGAAGGCTCCTTGGATCCAGGGGGCCACTACCCCCTCGTTCCCGACCGCGATCCTGGCTCTCCTGATGTCTTCGACAGCTGCCATCCCGAGGGGCGGCTGGAAGGACTCGAAGAGCTCAAGGTCGGCCTGCGATTTGATCGGGAACTCGAGGAAGGCGGATTCTGCGTCGTACTCGCAGGTCCAATTGAGCGCCTCGCGGCATTCGATCGCTCCCCCCGGTGTGCGTATGCGCGTCTGGACGGCCGAGTTGCGTCCGTCCAAGGTCTTGGTAGTCTCGATCTGCCAATCCCCTCCATTCGGACCGAGGGAGTCGAGCGCAGGTGTGCAGTTGCGATGGATGAGGTCGAAGCCGTAGGCCGCGTAGACCTCCGGGGTCCGTGCAACCCAGTCCACCTCGTGCGTCCCGAAGAACTCCTTGATGTGGTTGACGTGGATGAAGGGCGAAACGGGGATACGGCCGATAGGCTCCTGCCGGAATGTACGCAAAAGCTCTTCGCGGGGTGAGTACGGGCTCAATGTTATCCTCCAAGGTTCCACGAGGGAATCGTTAGACCGATCAGCAGCCCTGCAATAATACGCCAGAATATTGATTACTTCAATCAAAACAAGTCTTTTTTCTTGACAGAACCATGGGTGACTGCTAGTGTTCAGAAATACCACCTTCGGGAATGTAGGTTCCCGACGACATGCTTTGCGGAAAAGGAGAAGGGCCTATGAAACGAATCTTGGTGCTTTTGCTAGTTCTTTCAGTCGGCATTTCGGCATTTGCCGCGCCGAGTGCGGCTGATGCGGCGCTCAAGGGTGACTTGTCCATTTTTGCCTGGCTGCCCGACAATCCGGACATTGTGGTCAATTGGGTGGATGCATTCAAGGCCAGGTATCCCAACGTCACCCTCAACTCGCAGATGATGACCGGGCAGAACCTTACGGAGAACCTGCAGCCCCGTTTCGCTTCCGGCAATATCCCGGACGTGTTCTCCTTCGAGCTCGATCCCTTCTCGCACAGCCAGGTGGACGCGGGAAAGATAGCCGACATCGGCGACACCAAGGCCTGGGCAGAGATGGTTCCTGCGATGCAGGCATCCTGGACCTACAACAAGGTCAAGTACGGCATTTCCGGCGGCATCGCCACCACCCTCATCTACTACAACATGGACTACTTCAAGAAGGCTGGAATTGCCGCCCCTCCGAAGAACTGGGACGAATTCCTGGCTGCCTGCGAGAAGCTGAAGAAGGTCGGAATTGCGCCTCTGGTCTGGTACGGCGGATTCCCCAACATGCTCTCCAACGGCCCCCTGAGCTGGGGACTGGCGAACTATGTCTATCCCAACGAGCCCGGTGTCGTGAAGAACATGGACACCACCAAGTATGACTTCTCGAAGAACAAGGGCTGGCTCGAGACCTACCAGAAGATGGATATCCTGAACAAGAAGGGATATCTCATGAAGGGCTTCACCTCCACCGACTACGCCGCCGGCCAGGATCTTTTCAACGCCGGTGACGCCGCGATGCTTTTCGCCGGAACCTGGCAGGCTGCCTATCTCATCGACAAGGGTAGTTTCCAGACCGGCCTCTTCCTGCCCCCCTGGAACAACAAGGGCAAGGAACTCGTCGTCGTCAACGCCTCCGAGACCGGTTGGGCTGTGGGCAAGAACGGCAACGAGAAGCTTGGAAAGCTCCTCCTTGATTTCATGTTCTACGACAACTTCAACATCTACCAGAATCCCCGCGGATCGGTGTCTCCCTTCAAGTCGACGAAGGGGAACGTCCTCAACGGGAAGCTCGGGACAGCGATGGTGGAACTCAACAAGTATCCCAAGTTCGTCGACCTCTGGGGACGGCTCCTGCCCACGCCCGCCGCGACCGAATCGACCACCCTGGCTCAGTCCATCTACATAGACAAGACGCCTGAGGCGGTTATCCCCCTCATCACGAAGGCTCAGAACGACTGGTTTGCTACCAAGTAATTATTCTTTCTCATAGGCGCGTGCGGAGGGCAACCCCCGCACGCGCGCGTTGTTCGGGCAGTGGCAGAATCGGGGAGCGGGGGGACGGGGAATGCGAAAGAAGGAACTGAGGATCTATTCGACCTTCACCGACCGATGGGCGACCCAGGGCTTCCTGTTCATGCTGCCTGCACTGTTCTTCGTTACCTTGTTCATCGTCGTGCCGGTCTTCCTCAATGTCTTCCTGGCCTTTACCAATTACAAGGGTTTTGGCGTGCCCTACCGCTTTATCGGGCTGATGAATTTCCAGTCGCTGGTGACGGATGCTTCCTTCTGGCTCGTGCTCGGCAATACCTTCAGGCTTCTGCTGATTTACGTGGTGGTCCTGAACGTGGTGGCGATCTTCCTGGCGATCCTCATTGTAGACGTGGGTGCGCGCTTCGGCAATTTCGTGAAGGCCCTCCTGTATTTTCCCTGCCTGCTTGCGCCGATAGTCGTCGGCTTCGTCTGGCGGCTGATCCTGAACTACAACAGGGGACTCGTCAACTCGACCCTGCGCAGCTTTGGGCTCGATGGTCTCGCCCAGAACTGGCTAGGTGAACCGGCGTTGATAATTCCAATCATCAGCCTTGTGATCGTATGGTTTGCGACCGGCTATTACACCATCATCTACTATGCGGGAGTGATGGCGATCTCCCCGGAGTACTACGAGGTAGCGACACTCGAAGGCGCGAACGGCATCCAGAAATTCCGCTACGTCACGCTTCCGATGCTGGCACCTGCCATCACCATCAACGTCGTGCTGAGCACCATGGGGGTCCTGGGAGCCTACGACCTGCCGACGGCCATATCCGCAGGTGGGGGCCCTGGTTACCACGGAACCACCCTGGCGCTCCTTGTGATCCGCTATGTCTATGACACCTATCAGGAGGGGAAGGCCCTGGCGGTGGCGGTGATCATGTCCCTGATAGCGGTGGTCCTGGCCTATTTCGAGCTCAAGATCCTCATCAAGCGGGAGGAGCACTGATCATGCCTGGCCAAAAAAGCCGTCGCATCCAGAACATGCATATCGGCGGACACATCATACTCATCGTAGTTGCTACGATAATCCTCATTCCCCTCTACTACGTCTTCATCAACGCATTCAAGACGGACGCGGCGATCAACCTCCATCCCATGGCCTTCAGCCTTGATTACTTCACTACGGCCAACATGGCAAATGTCTGGAGGCTCCTGGCTTTCCCGAAGGCTCTTCTCAATTCAGTCATTCTCGTGGTGATCAGCTGCAGCATACTCATCGTCTCAGGGTCCATGGCAGGTTTCGCGATCGCCATCGTGAACAACCGCCTCCTCAAGACGCTCTACATCATCCTGATCCTCCTGATCTCGGTGCCCTTCCAGGTCATCATGATCTCGATCATCCAGATACTGAGCGCAACGAAACTCATGAACAACTATTTCGGAACCAGCTTTGTCTTTGCGGCAGTGAGCATGCCCTTCACGGTGTTCCTCTATACGGGTTTCATGCGGGCTGTCCCGAGGGAGCTCTGCGAGGCGGCCATCGTCGATGGCTGCGGCATGGGCCAGACCCTCCTCCGCATTTACCTGCCCCTGATGAAGATCGTCACGTCCACCATTCTCATCTTGAGGGGAACGGGCATCTGGAACGACCTTCTCATTCCTTTGGTCACCTTCACCAATGAAAGGTACGATCCCCTGGTAAGGCGGCTTTACTCCTTTGCGTCCCTGCGCTTCAACCGCTGGGATCTCCTGTTTGCGGGAACCGTTCTCTGCTCCATCCCCATCTTGCTGCTCTTCCTCTTCCTTCAAAGGGTGTTCATCCGGGGGCTCTTGGTAGGGTCGGTCAAGGGCTGAGCGACGCCGTAGCTCCCCGCCCTACGAGCTACGCCTGACGTGGCCATCCGGCGCAATGGATGAGACTGGAGTTGTGCCTTCAAAGCCCACCGCGACATAGGAAGCCTTTAGTGTTTCCCCCGAACGGATGAGGCGGGCGCTTCCGTCCCTGATAGCGTCTGCAACAGTCAGCTGGGCTGTCGAAAAGGGTTCGAGGGCGATCAGGTAGGTCCTGCCGTACCAAGGGGCCGTATAGGCTCCTCCGTAGGCCTGCCAGAACCAGAGGGCCGGAAAGACCTCGAGGGGCCAGCTCATGCCGAAACCGACGCCAAGGCTCTCATTGCGGACCGCATACCAGCCCTCAGCCAGGTTGCTAAGCTTCAGGGTATCGGTGGTATCCGCTTCGATGCCCGGCACTTCCCGAAGGTCCAGACTCTCCCCGGTCCTGCCGACCGCATGGGGCCAGTCAGATGAACCCTCCGCGAAGCGTGTGACCGGGCTGAGCTGGCTGCACTGGATCCGCGCGGCCGGGAGATCAATCCTGCATCCTGCCTCGATAAAAGGCGCGCCGAGGGCCGGATGCTGTCCCCACATGACCGGGAGGTCTATCCGGCCCTCGTTCGTGATTTCTTCGCTGATGAAGAGGGTGGGGACTCCCCGCTCGAGGGAGACTTCTTTTTCAACGAAGAAGGGTGTGCGGCAAGTCCGCACCCGGAAGCGGATGCTGATGCGTTCGGGTGAGTCTTCGAGGATCGAGTAGTCCCAGGGCAGGGTCGGAAGCTCGCCATGGGCGCCGAAGCTCTGGCCCTGGTACTCGCAGGGATTTCCTCCGGTCGGGAAGCAGTCCTGCCATCCGCCCTCATAGAAATCCAGGAAGGCGCTGCCCGGTGTATGGGAAGTGGCGACATAGTGGGCCGGATTGCGGACGCCCCAGGGCGAGTGCCAGAGAAAGTCGATGTCCTTCGGTTTGTAGATGAATTCAAAGATGTCGGAACCCTTGTCCGCCAGGAAGCTCACCCGAAGAAGTTCGTTCTCCATGGTCACGGTCCTGAGGCCCCGGTAGAGGTATTCCCTGATACGGCAGCCGAAGCTGCGCTCATGCGTGTACAGGATCATGGGCAAGGCTCCTTGCATGCAAGCAGATATTCCTCCAACCGCGCTGCGGCTTCGGAGCTACCCGGCCCTGGCTCGACCCTGGCGGAGGGGGGTAGCATTGAGTCCGAGATCGAGACGAGGGAGAGCCCGGGGTCAACGAGGGCGCGGGCGAGCATCGCTGCGCCGAGGGAACTCGTTTCGGGGAGGGAGATGCAATCGACCGGGAGGCCGGTAGTGTCGGCTATGATGCCCGGCGTGACAGCGCTCGTCGCTGCCTTCCCGCACATCACGAGCCTGTCCACACTGATTCCTCCCTGGGCCATCATTCCCAGATAGCGGCCCAGCTCGCAGGCAAGCCCTTCCATGAGGGAGCGGAGGACATGGGCCTGAGTGTGCCCGAGGCGGAGTCCATCGAGGCGGCCGGCAGTTCCTGGGGGCAGTCCCGCCGCCCCCAGGTCGGAGAGGAGGGGACGGAAGCGGAGGCCCTCGCTGCCTGGGGGTACCAGGGCCATGAGTTCGTCGGTTTCCCGGACGCTCATGGAGGGGCGGCCAAAGAGCTTCAAGGCCCAGGTGATGCAGGCGCCTCCGTTGACCATCGAGAGCATCTGCCCGAAGAGGCCGGGCACGGGATGGGGTGTCACCAGGGCTATTCCACCGACTGGGGGATCCAGAATGTCAGCCAGCGCGATGAGGACCCAGGCTGTGCCGGCACCGAGCATCGTGTCTCCCCGGCGCGTGGTTCCACAGCCGATCGTGGCGGCGTACTGGTCGTGCACCGCTGGGCCAACGGGCATGCCTGGCGGGAGGCCAAGATCCGCTGCAAGCCTTGGGAGGAGCTTCCCCGCAGCCTCTTTGGCAGGAATGAGTTTTGGAAGCTGCCCGCGTTCCAGGCCCAGGAGGCCAAGAAGTTCCTCATCCTCCCTGCCCTCTGCTGGATTGAGGAGGCCTGTGTTTGAAAGGCTGGTTTGATCGTGGGCCCGCTGTCCGCAGAATCTTTCCACGATGAGATCGCCGACCCAGCCCAGCCTGAAGTCCGGGGGAAGGCCTCCCTGCCCGCGGAGCCGGAGGATCTGCCCTCCGGTGAGCAGGCTTCGTGCGACACCGATGTGCTTGACGTACCAATCCCGGCCAAGGCGCTCGGTCATTTCCAGATCCCAGGCTGCACCACGCGAATCCTGCCAGCCGATCACAGGCCCGAAGCAACATCCCTTGCGGTCGAGCACCTGCATGGCGCCGCCCTGGCTCGAGATGCCCAAGGCCATGAGCTCTGCGCCAGCAGAGCTGGCTGCCTTTCCCACCGCAGCCCTCGTCCCACTCCAGATATCCTCGAAATCCTGTACGACGGCTCCGTCGGCCCCATAGCTGATTCCCACGGAAGCGGAAGCGGAAGACAGAACCCGGCCATCCTCCGCGATGACCTGAGCCTTGATGTTGGTGGTACCTAGATCGAGGCCGAGATACCCGCGCACTGCTGACTTCATGCCTGCCATCTTAGCATAAGAGGCACAGTGCATTGTCGATGTCAAGCAAAATGCATGACTAGTTGATCGAAAGCGTCACAAATGGCAGCTCAATACCCCGTCTATTGCGCGAATCGAACAATTGTGGTAGCTTACCTCAATGGTCCAGCTTGAAGTCGGTGCCTCATCAAGGCAGAATGGTAGGCCTCCTGCCTATGCCGGATGCAGGGGGGGCACTCGCTTCCCGGCCCGGATGCCGTGATCATGGAAAAGCTTCTGGCGGTTGTAGCCATGCTCGCCAATGCGGGAAAGGACACGATCTTCAAGGTGGCAGCCGTAGACGAAGGAGGGTCCACAACCACCCTTTTCTACGGAATCAAGGCTGCGATCATCGCCCTTCTCAGTCTCGTGATACTGCTCGTCCAGGGGAAACCCCTCCTCCACCTTCCAACCCTGCCCTGGGCTATCCCCCTCGGCGTGCTCGCCATGACCACCTATACGCTCGCGCTGAAAAGCCTTGCCAGCGGTGACGCCTCGACCTCCGTCACCGTGTTCAGGCTCAACTTCGTGCTGAGCAGCGGGGCGGCAGCCCTCTTTCTCGGGGAAGCCTTTACCGCAACCAAGCTGGCTGGCCTCGGCCTGAGCCTGGCCGCTATCCTCATCTTCTTTGTCGGCAGCAGGGCAGAGGCCCGTGTGGCGGCATCGCTGAAGGGGATCCCGCTTGGCACGAGGAGTGTTGTCCTTGCGGTCCTGGCCTGCGTCTGTGCCTCGGTGCTCAACACCTCCAACAAGATCGCATTGAACGCCGGAGTCTCGATCCTTCATCTCATCATGTACCGCTACGTGGTGGTCTGCATCATTTCGGCTCTCTGGATCGGAAAGGATCGCGGTTCCTTCGTTCCCTCCAGGAAGCTTCTCATCGCGAGCGCCTCCTGCGCGGTGCTGATGCTCGTCAGCATGTTCTGCGCGCTCAGCGCGCTTGCAGGAGGAGATGTATCGGTCGTGATACCCATTGTCTCGCTCAGCTTCCTGTTTACTGCGGTACTTTCCTTCGTCTTCCTGCATGAGAAACTCTCTGCCATGAAGATCCTCGGCATCGCCCTCGCCGTGGCGGGGATCTTCATAATAGGATGAGCCCCGTCGAGCAGAGCATTTTATTTTCTGTGGAAAGGGGATACGATCGCGCCCAGGCGGGAGGCGATCCTTGATCAAGGTAGAGGGGCTGGGCAAGCGCTACGGTGGGCGAACGGCCTTGGAAGATATTTCCTTTTCCATCTCGAAGGGTGAGATTGTCGGATTCCTGGGACCGAACGGCGCCGGCAAGACGACGACGATGAACATCATCGCCGGCTACAGCTCCGCGACACGTGGAAGGGTGCTGATCGACGGCCTCGACGTACTCGAACATCCCATGGAGACCAAGCGGAGGATCGGTTACCTGCCTGAGCAGCCGCCTCTCTACAACGAACTCACGGTGGACGAGTATCTCGCCTTCGTGGCCGAGCTTAAGAAGCTGCCTGCAGGGCAGCGGCGGCAGGCGAGGGACGAGGCCCTGGAACTCAGCTCCCTCGTGGAGGTCCGTAAACGGGTGATACGCAATCTCTCCAAGGGATACAGGCAGCGCGTCGGACTGGCGCAGGCCCTGATCGCGAAACCCGACATCCTCATCCTCGACGAGCCGACCGTCGGTCTCGATCCACTCCAGATCACCGAGATCCGCGACCTGATATTGCGGCTCGGAAAGGACCGCACGATCATCCTCTCCTCGCATATCCTTCCCGAAGTGAGCATGGTCTGCAAACGCGTGCTCATCATCGCCGGGGGCAGGATCGTCGCGGACAGGACAATGGATGGCATCGCCGGAATAGAGGCCGGCTCTGGATCGGTGGTCGTCCGTGTGGCGGCGAATGAGGAGGACACTTCGCGGCTCCTGTCTTCGGTACCGGGTATAGACCGCATAACCTTCCTGGGATCATTCGAGGTGGGGAGCTGCGACTTCCGCCTGGACGCGGAGGGCGGCAAGGACCTTCGCCGGGAGCTCTTCGCTGCCTTTGCAGCCTCGACACTTCCCCTCATCGGCCTTCGGACAGCGAATCCCTCCCTCGAGGACGTGTTTCTCGAACTCACCATGAAAGAAGCGGAGGCCTGAGATGGCTGCGATATTCCGGCGGGAAATCCTGTCCTACTTCGTCACTCCTTCGGGCTACGTCTTCCTGGGATTGTTTCTTCTTTTGTCAGGAATCCTGTTTTCCTTCGGGACCATCCTCTCCGGCAATTCCAGTTTTTCAGGCTTCCTTGAATCGATACAGTTCATCTTTCTTTTTTCCACGCCTGTCCTCACGATGCGCCTCATGTCCGAGGAGACCCGGCAGAAGACCGACCAGCTCCTCTTCACGAGTCCCATAGGGTTTTATGAGCTGGTTCTCGGCAAGTATTTCGCTGCCCTCGCCCTCTTCTGTCTGGCCTTCCTGGCTATTCTCTCGTACTCGGTCGTCGTGCTCCTCTATGGCGATTTCAGGATCCTGGAAACGCTTTCGGCAGCCCTGGGCTTCCTGCTTCTTGGCGCATCCTTCATTGCAATAGGGACTTTCATATCCTCGACGACGGAGAATCAGGCGACATCGGCGGTCGCTACCTTCGTCGTCCTCCTTCTTTTCTGGATCATGGAACCCCTGAAAAGCGGGCTTCCACAGGACGTCAATGCCGGCATCGTCTTTTCGGCGAGCCTCGCCCTCCTCCTCTGCTATGCCCTCTTCGCGGCGACGAGGAGCCGTATCGTCACACTGCTAGCGGTTGCGGTCTTTGCGGCAGCCATCGCGTTGCCAGCCGTCCTCTGGCCCCGGATCTTCAGCGGCCTTGTAGCGTCTGCCTTCGACTGGATCTCCCTTTTAAAAAGGCAGGAGAGTTTTTCTGGCGGGCTGATCAGGTTGGACAACATTGTCTACTACCTGTCTTTTATTTTCGCCTTTCTTTTCCTCAGCGTCCGCTTCGTCGAGAAGCGGCGTTGGTCCTGAGCGAGGCATGACATGAAAACCGCGCCAGAAGACACAACAGATCCCGGCGACCAGGGAAGCTCCGCACGCCAAGCCCACTCCGCGCGCCAAGCGGGCTTGGCGAGGTTCCGGCACGGTGGCTATGCAGCCTTGATCACGATGCTCGTCCTCGCAGCCCTTGTCTTCGCCAATCTTGTAGTGGGACAGCTGCCCTTGAAACTCGACCTGAGCGCCATGCAGCTGTATAGCCTTTCGCCCCAGACCCTCGATTTCCTCAAGGGGCTCAAGGAGGACCTGACCATCTACGGTCTTTTTAAGCCGGGTCGGGAGCCCTCGGATATCGTCGAGATCCTCCGGCGCTATCGCGATGCCTCGCCGAAAATCCGGCTCGAGTTTTTTGACATCGACAAAAGCCCCTCCTTTTCGAAAAAATACGATACGAGTGGCCAGGGTCTCGGTCAGGGCAGCCTTGTCGTCGCTGCTGCTGGAAGCGGGCGCTTCAAGGTCATCCCTTACTCCGAACTCTACCGTCTTTCCGCAAACCAGCGAACAGGCCAGGAGGAGGTCCAGGCGATAGCCACAGAGCAGCGCGTTACCTCGGCCATCATCTATGCAACTGGAGGAAAGACCTCGATCGTGTATGAACTAGGCGGACATTCTGAATTCACCGTCGAACAGCTCGGCCTCGCCTCCGACCTGGCTGCTGGCAACATCGAGCTCCGTCCGCTCAGCCTGCTCTCGGTGACTTCCATTCCCTCCGACGCCGACCTGGTCGTGGAGCTCTCACCCAAGTCCGACCTTCTGCCCGGCGAGGTCGAAAGCCTGAAACGCTTCCTCGAGGCAGGTGGAAACGCCCTCTTCCTGATAGACCGCATGAAATCTCCACTGGGAAACCTCGAGGGACTCATCAATCTCTACGGGGTCGCCACAACGCAGGGCTTTGTCCTTGAGGGCGGCCAATCCAACACGGTAGCCGGCAGACCCAATCTTCTCATTCCCGATCTCGGGAAGCATTCCATATTGGATTCGATCAGGGCCAAGAACTATCTCGTGACCATGCTCAATGCCCAGGGCCTCGACCTGTCCAGCCTGAAAAAGCGGAACCTCAAGATTGATGCACTGGTCCTTTCCAGCCCGGAATCCTGGCTCAGGACCGACCTGGGCTCGGACTCGATGACCCGGATCGCGAGCGACCGTGACGGTCCCTTCGCGCTGGCCTTCGCCGTGGAGGACAGGAAGGACGATCCGGCGGCCAGATCGTCCCGACTCGTCGTTGTCGGCTCTTCGCTCTTCGTCCTGCCCGAGGCCATGTCGCAGTACATGGGGCCTGGAAACAAGGAGCTCTTCCTCAACATGGTCGCCTGGTCGGCGAAGGGGAGCGAAGGTCTCGGCATCCGTCCGAAAAGCACCCTCCTTATGCCAGTACAATTAAACGCACATCAGGCAGTCCTGTGGATCCTCATCATCGTCGTCCTCCTGCCCGGACTCGTCATGGCGATGGGACTCGTCATGTGGTCCCGGCGCAGGCATCGCTGATGCGAAGGGGTCTTGTCGCCGCCTCCGCGGCTGTCCTTGTCCTGGCCGTCGGTTACGCATGGCTCTCGATCGCGAAGCCCTTCGACGCGGTCCCTCGGCCGCGCGCCGGAGCCGGATCGAAGGTCCTCATTTCAATGGAAGCCGAAAAAGTGCTGCGGATAGACGAACTGTTTCCGGACGGTAAGGCCTTCGCCATCGTGAAAGGCGCCAGGGGCTTTGCCATCGAAGGAAGGCCCGGTCTCGAGCTTTCCTCCAACCGGATACTGGCAGCCCTTTATGCGGTGGCTTCCCTCGAAGCTATCGACACCATCGATGCCGATCCTCAGAGGCCGGCTGACTTCGGGCTCGACCAACCCGGCCTCGTTACGATCAGCCTTGAGAATGCTTCGAGCCAGGCCCTCGAAATCGGGTCTAGATCACCCGGAGGTGACTATTATGTCCGCCTTCCAGGCTCCACCACCGTCTACACAGCCCCAGGATTGGCCATCGAGAATTTCTATGTCCGACCCGACAATTTCAGGGAGAGGAAGCTCCCGGCCGTGGATGTCCAGAAGATCTCCCTCCTCCGGATCCTGCGGGCCGACCTCCACCTGGAGATCGCCGATCTGCCCGATCGTTACGACCCCTCTTACCAGACCTCGATGCTGGTGCTGAAACCCTACCGCCATGCATATCCTGCAGGTCCCGACTCGCTCAAAGCCTACCTGAAGACCCTGCCGCCCGCCTTCACCATCCAGGACTTCGTCGATGAGCCCGGAGCCCTCGCAAGCCTGGGACTCGAGCCGCCTGTGCTCGACCTGGAACTCGGCGACGGGAGGTCCAGCCTCAAGTTGCTGATTGGCAAGGAAGCAAGCCCGACGACCTTCTACGCCAGGCTCTCCGGCAAGCCCGGGGTTTTCACCCTCCTCAAGACAGACCTGGCCTTCGTCTTCAAGGCTGACGCCTTCCAGTTGATCAACCACCTTCCCCTTCTCATACCAATTGAAAAGGTTTCTGCACTCGAATTCCGCTACAAGGATCTGAGCCTTGACTTCAAGCTGGAACGCAGGGAGTTGCCGCCTGCCGGGGATGCGAAGCCCGGGGAAGCGCAGGGCTTCGTGACAACCTACCGACTAGGCAACTGGACGATCGCGGAAGCCACCTTCAGGAACATCTACCAGTGGATTGTCGGCATCGCCATCGAGGGCCCGAACCCGAAGGCCATCGATGCGCTCAGGCTTCCGAAAGAGGCGACTGTGGTCTTTCACCTGAACGCCGGGCTTCCCCCGCGTAGTTTCGGCTTTGTCCCGGTCAGCGATGATTTCTATGCCCTTGCCTACGACGGCGACGCTGAATTCCTCGTCACGAAGTCCCAGATGGAAAGGCTGTCGAGGCGTATCTCAGAGGCCCTCGGGGCTGGCCCATGAACAAGCCCGTATCAGGGAGCGCAACATGTACGTACTAGGAATAGATGTAGGAACCACAGGAACCAAGGCGCTCCTCGTCGACTCTTCGGGCCTTGTGGTCGCCAGGGGCTATTCAGGCTACGGGCTCGTGACCCCGGGCGAGGGCCGTGTCGAGCAGGACGCGAAGCTGTGGTGGACTGCGACCATCGCCGCGGTCAGGCAAGCCTGCGCTGGCCTGGGAGAAAACGCCGCGCGGGATGTCGTCGCGCTCTCGCTGTCCACCCAGGGCGCGAGTTCCCTCCTCGTGGACGGCCGAGGGGAGCCCCTCGGGCCGGCCCTCACATGGATGGACGGCCGCGCCAGCGTCGAGGCTGAGGAACTTGCATCGGCGCTTGGCGCCGAGTGCATCTACCGAAAATCCGGCTGGCGCGTCGGCCCTTCCCTGGACGCTGCCAAGATCATGTGGCTCCGGAAGCACGAGGGGGACTCACTCGCGCGCGCGGGGAAGTTCCTGTCTACCCTCGAGTTCATCAACCAGCGCCTCGTCGGGATACCCTGCATCGATCCAACCAATGCTGCGATACGTCAGCTCATGGACATCGGGACCGGGCACTGGGACCCGGCCATCCTGGAAGCCTCGGGCTGCGAGCTCTGGCTATTGCCCGAGATAGTAAGTTCGGGCGACTTCATCGGTACCCTTCTCCCCGCTGCCGCAGAGGCCCTCGGCCTTGGCGAAGTAGTCAGGGTATACAATGGGGCGCACGACCAGTATTGCTCCTGCCTTGGTTCCAGCATCACCACGCCTGGCGAGATCATGCTTTCTACTGGAACAGCCTGGGTCTTGCTGGCCGTAACAGAGCGGCCCCTCTTCACTGAATCGTGGATCAATCCCGGCCCCCATGTCATCAAGGGCCGCTTTGGCGCCCTCACCGCCCTCCCGACCTCGGGAGCTGCCCTCGAGTGGTTCCGGAGCAGGTTCCTCGGTGTGAGCTACGAGGAGCTCGCCTCCCATGTCGAGAGGGCCGAAGGCAGCTCGGGAGAAGTCCTCTACTTCCCCTGGCTCGTCGGGGGAGGTTTTCCACGGCGTCTGCCGACTGCCAGGGCAGCCTTCCTGGGCCTCGGCCTCGAGCACGACCGCTACGACGCGGCACGGGCTGTGATGGAGGGGGTGGTTTTCCAGATGCGGCTGGCCCTCGAGGAATACCGGGCCCAGGGCTGCCCCGTAGAGACCCTGCGCCTCATGGGTGGAGCCCTCAACAGCCCTTACTGGACCGGACTCATCCGCGACAATGTCGAGGGGCAGGTCGAAGTGATGGAGGAGACAGACAGCGCCTGCGTCGGCGCAGCCGCCTTTGCTGCCGTCGGCGCCGGATTCTTTTCCGACTGGCGGAGCGCCGCCCTCGCAATGAACACGCCCCGGGCAATGGAGGCTGGTGGCGAGGCGGAACGGCAGGCAGCCACCAGGAAATTTGAAGCCTGGCGCAGGGCAGGCGAGGCCCTCTCTGCCCTCTACCAGAGCGAAGGCGCGGGGAACTCAGGGGGGAAGTGAGTCGCTGTGGCGGGCTTTCAGCGCTGGCTTAGGCGAGCCTGGGATGCGGGCGGATTCCCGGCCCTCTCACGGCGCCTCCACCAGGAATTTCCCCAGGTTCCGGGTTTTTTTCGAAAAAGCTGCCCCCACCAGCGTGACGCGCCGCCCGTCATCCAGATAAGGCTCGAAGTAGCGCATTTTCCGGATCTGCTCCATGGCCCTGCGCGCCGTGCCGTCAAGCTTGAACTCGAAGACGAAGATGTCGGTAGCGGTCTTCACAATTGCGTCGATGCGCCCGATGTTCGTGCTCACCTCGGCCTCGACCACCGCGCCGATCAGCTTGAAGACCGTAAAGAAGATTGTCTGGTAGTATTTTTCGTGATCAAGGGTAATTGTGTTGGGTATTTTCGCGAAGAAGAGCCTGAGTGTGTCGAGGAGGTCTTCGAGGCGGGACTCCCTCAGCGCTGCCACAAGCCGATGCAGGAGCGGCGTCATGTCCGCGGAGGGAAGCTCCGAAAAGCCCTGGGCCAGCCAATGACTGAAGGAGTGTTCGATTTCCTTGTTGGGATAGCCCAGGCGATAGCTTGTGGAATCGCCGAAGGATTCTGCAGACTTGATGGTCAGATAGCCGGTCTGCACCAGCAGTGCCAACGGCTCCAGGTTGGCTGGATCGTAGGTGGAGAATAGCTCCTCCCCTGCGCTAAGGTCCCCGAGGTTGATAGGCTGCCGCTTGAGAAGCTGGATCAGGAAGCCGGGTGTGCCGGTCTCGAACCAGTAGTTCTTGAACTTCATCTCGAGAAAGCACTTCATGACCGAGACCGGATTGTAGACCGTCTCGGCGTCCGCCTCGAAGCGGTAGCCATTGTACCAGGCCCGCATCGCTTCCAGCGTCTGGGCGCGAGTGCGTCCCGTGGCTGTAGCCAGGGCCTCCAGGTATTCAGGGAAGTTCGCCTCCAGTTCGGTCTGGGTGTACCCCAGCAGCGTGGCAGCCTGGGCGTTCATGGTCAGGTCGGTCAGGTTGTTCAGATCCGAGAAGATGGACACCTTGGAGAACTTGCTGACCCCGGTGATCAGGGCGAAGCGCTGCAAGGCCTCGGTCTTCTTTACGACTGAGTAGAACTTCTTCAGCTGTTCCTGGATGGCCAGCACCGAGGACTTGCCCAGGTGTCCCAGGATGGGCTTGTCGTATTCGTCGATCAGGATGACGACCCTGCCATTCCTGGCCGCGAGGGCCTGGATCAGTTCCTGGAAGCGTTCTGCTGCATCTTCGCGAGCGAGGCTCAGGCCGAGCCTGGTGGCGTTGTCCTCGAGTTCGTAATTCAGCTTCCGCTGGAGTTCGACAGTAGTGTCAACGGTCATCGCTCCGAGGTCGAGGTGGATCACCGGATAGACCGGCCAGTCATAGTCGCTCGTGTCGAGAAACAGCCCTTTGAAAAGCTCCCTGCGCCCTTCGAAGATGGACTTGAGCGTGCTGACCAAGAGGGATTTGCCAAAGCGCCGCGGACGGGACAGGAAGTACTGGCAGAAAGCCGGCTTGAGGAATTGGTGAATTGCTGCGGTCTTGTCCACGTACAGGAAGCCGCCTTCGACGAGATTGCTGTAGGTATACACGCTGGTGGTCAAGGGTCGCATGTACTGACTATATCACCACCGGACGTAGGGGCAAAGTATGCTGGGCCAACAGCAGTCCAGGGAACATATCGCGGGCTTATCAACGATATTAATTGTGCATGCGCAGAAAGACATGACTCCGGATGAGCGGATGCCGAAGTTCCGGCAGGATTCCTGGGCAAGCCGGGATTGTCTATGGGGGGCATTCGGAATTAGTTGCTTTTGTCACAACCGAGGTGAGGCGGCGTGCATATCCATTGCATGCACGTCGGAAAGACCAGCAAAACCAAGGAGACCATGATGATGAGAAGCAGCAGAATCAGGATCGTTTTCGCCGC
>CAIJMU010000032.1 GCA_903821875.1 uncultured Spirochaetota bacterium | reverse complement strand
CGAGCTTCCAGAGCGTCCTCAGCTCGTGGCCTGGATCGGTGAGGATCACGGACTTGAATTTCTCGATCTTCTTGCGGATCACGCTGCGGATGATGAAGTTCGGCTTCCAGGTGTCCTTGAGATTGGCCACGCCGACGCCGCGGTACTTGGACTTGTCGAGGTTCGCCGCCTTGAGCATGTCGCGCCACGGCTCGTTCTGATCCTTGACGTCCGGGTCGGTGTAGAACACGACGAGGACCTTCTTGCCCGCGTCGGCGAAGGTCCGCGCCGCGACCGAACCAGCCAGGCCTGCGCCTGCGATGATGACGTCATATTTCATTCCGGGCTCCTTACTCGACCTGCTCGAGATGGCTGGGATTGCTGAGCAGGTTCGCGTAGACCTTTGCATATTTCTTGCCGAAGAGACTGCGTGTGTGGTGCTGGAGGCAGTACTCGCGGCCCTTGGCTCCCATCTCATGGAGCTTGTTGGCATCTGCGCCTTCAAGGATGTCGTACAGCGCCTTCCAGTCGCCCTGGGGGAAATGGTAGCCAGTCTCACCGTTCTTGATGGCCTCGAGATTGCCTCCGGTGGCCGAAGCGATGACAGCAGTGCCCGAAGAGAGTGCCTCGATGGGAATGTAGGAGAAGGCCTCGTCCCAGCGTGTCGGGAGGACGACCACATCGGACTCGGCATAGGTCTGCGCGACCTTGGCCATCCCGTTCACGAAGCCGATCCAGTTGATCTCCGGCCAGTCCTTTGTCCACTTCTTCCAGCGCTCGAAGTGGGTGCCGTTGCCGACGAGGTTGAGCCGGACCTTCCGCTTGGACGAAAGCTCGTGCACAGCGCGGATGAGGAGATCAACGCCTTTTTCAGGGGTGATCTGTCCGCAGAACGTCACATCGAGCCAATCGCGCTCGGGGCGGGGATGGGGCTTGAAGACATTCTCGTCCACGCCGGCGTAGAGGAGGACGACCTTCTCCCTGGGTATGTTGAGTTCGATCATCTGGTCGCGCACGAACTTGGAGATGGCGATATAGCAGTCGGTGGTCTTGAAACTATTGCGCTGCACCTGGAACAGGCTGTGCATGACCTTGTCGATGAAGTATTTCTTCGAGCCGACAGACATATGGACTGTTGTGACTACCGGAGCCTTGTATCGGGCCTTGAAGCGGTCGACGTGGAAGTCGAGCCGGCCGGAGGGATGGTGGTGGTGGATAATGTCCGGCTTGAATTCGTCAAGCCTGACTTCGACAGCCCTCATGTCCCCGATCCAGGGCAGGACGCCGCCGAGGAGCATCGGCTTGGCCTCGAAGGCCTTGATGTCCTTCTTGGTCCAATGGGCTTCGGAGACAACCAGGTGGCTGTCGCCGAGCGGCGTGAAATGATCATAGAGGTTGATTGCATACGAGGCCAAGCCCCGGATGCCTGGATTGAAGTGTGCGACTTTCATCTGGGTATTCTATTCACTCTTTTCCGACCGGTCAATTGCCCGGCCTTCGTTGGCACGCAATGATTGACAACGACTTGCACAGCGTCTATAGTTGCTTCCGTCGACAAGTAAGACGCGTTTCCATGAGCGCCCCGGTTGACGGTTCGGAAGCGGACCTTAGGTCCTGCCTTCGTTCCCTCAGGCTCGTCAGTAGTTTCAAGGTGGCTGCGCCTTGGGTCGTGTGTACCAAGGCTGGCATCACGGCACGGAACCATACAGGTTTTTTCCAGACATCGGAAGCCGTTCCGAGATTGACGCAGAGCCGAGAATCCCCACTGTTAAACCCGTAGAGGGCAAATCCGTAGAGGGCAAATCCATCGAAGCCCCTTTGAGGGCATATCGATCAAAACCAGGGAGCACCCATGGCGATTATCCGCAAGCGACGATCCCCCGAAGTCGAGGGCACGGCGTCTGATAGCGGCGAGATCCAGCAGGAACTCACCCTGACCGCGCAGGACGAGGGCCCTGAAACCGCGAATGGCGATGTCATCGCTGATTCCGGAGGGAACGGAAGCGATGCGGAGGCTGAAGCTCCCGAGGGTGACCAGATCGAGGGTTCGGATGAGGGCGAGTCGCGCAGCCCAGCCAGGATCCGGGTAAAGCGCCGCGTCTTCAGGTCGGATGCACCGCCTGCAGCCGGCCCGCTCATCTCTGATGTTCCCCAGGTAGCACAGAGCTTCGCGCCGCCTCAGACGAATGGCTATTCACAGGGCCGCGCTGCCCCCATGGGCAGGGAAATGGATCGCGAACCGGGTTTTGTCCGTCGGCAGGAAAGCTTCGAGCGCGTGGCAGCCCCCGATGCGCAGCGCATCGAGTCAAGCCGCAGCGAGGGCGAAACCCGCTCCCGCCTCTCCATCAACGACCTCACGCAGATGCCGCTCAAGGAGCTCCGCGACATCGGCATGAAGTACGGGATCAACCACGAGGAGATGGTCGCCTACAAGAAGCAGGAGCTCATCTTCTACATCCTGAAGGCCCACACCGACCGTGGCGGCATCATCTACGCCTACGGCTCCCTGGAGATTCTCCCTGACGGCTATGGCTTCCTCCGCAGTCCCCAGAACTCCTATCTTCCCGGCACCGACGACATCTACATCAGCCCGAGCCAGATCCGCCTCTTCAACCTGAAAAACGGCGACACCGTCTACGGCCAGATCCGCAGCCCCAAGGAGGGCGAGCGCTTCTTCGCGATGCTCCGTGTCGAGCAGGTCAACTTCGACGAGCCGGCAGTGGCGCAGAACCGGATCCCCTTCGAGAACCTCACTCCGCTGTACCCCAACAAGCGGCTCAACCTCGAGACCGACACCAAGGAAATCTCGACCCGCGTCATCAACCTCTTCTGTCCCATCGGCAAGGGCCAGCGTGCCCTGATCGTCTCCCCTCCGCGCACGGGGAAAACCATATTAATGCAAAAGATCGCCAACGCGATCACCGCCAACCAGCCCGAGGTCTACCTCATCGTCCTCCTCATCGACGAGCGCCCCGAGGAAGTCACCGACATGGAGCGCACCGTCAAGGCCGAGGTCATCTCCTCGACCTTCGACGAGCAGGCCACCCGTCATGTCCAGGTGGCGGAAATGGTCCTCGACAAGGCCAAGCGCCTCGTGGAGCACGGAAAAGATGTCGTAATACTGCTGGATTCCATCACCCGCCTCGCGCGCGCCTACAACCAGACGGTACCCACCTCCGGCAAGATCCTCTCGGGTGGCGTAGACTCCAATGCCCTGCACAAGCCCAAGAGGTTCTTCGGCGCTGCCCGCAACATCGAGGGCGGAGGCTCGCTGACCATCATCGCCACGGCCCTCGTGGACACCGGCAGCCGCATGGACGAGGTCATCTTCGAGGAGTTCAAGGGTACCGGCAACATGGAAATCAACCTTGACCGCAGGCTTTCCGACCGCCGCCTCTTCCCCGCCATCAGCATCAAGAAATCCGGTACCCGCAAGGAAGAACTCCTTCTGACAGAAGAAGAACTCCAGAAGATCTGGGTGCTCCGCAAGGTCATCAACCCCATGGAGGACACGGAGATCATGGAGCTGCTGATTGACAGGATGATGAAATCCAAGAATAATGACGCGTTCCTCCGGTCGATGAACACTCCCATGAGTGGCGATTGAGAGGCAATGTCGGTTGGCGCCGCCACATGGTGGTTAGGTCGCCGATTAACAGGTTATCAGCAGCTGCACAGCAGAACGAGGTGTGAATTGAAAGCGAACCTTCATCCCAAGTATGAGATGACGACGATCACCTGCGCCTGTGGCAATGTCATCGAGACCCGTTCGACGGTAAAGAGCCTCCAGGTGGAAATTTGCGCCGCCTGCCACCCCTTCTTTACCGGAAAGCAGAAACTCGTCGACACCGCGGGACGCATCGAGCGCTTCAACAGGAAGTACGGCATCAAGGGTCAGGTGGAGAAGTAAGACTGCTCGGCGGCCAGGCCGTCGCTCACGAGAAGACCCGCCGAAAGGCGGGTTTTTCGTTTCCTCGGTCTGGGTTGGTGCCGGGTTGGATCTGGGGCAGACCTGGCCAAAGCCAGGGGAGTGGCTTACAGGTCGGCCTTCCTGGCTTTCAAGGTCAGGCCCTGGAAAATCGAGGAGGGCGTGGGCTCCCTGAGATCGGCCACGCGGGGAAGACCGTAACTGCCTTCGGTCAGCGTGTATATAAAGGCTTCCAGCGTGTCGGGATTGACGATCCAGTATTCACGGACGCCACCCTCTTCGTAGAGGGCGCGCTTGTCGCTCTGGTCACGGAGGGCAGTGCTCGGCGAGAGAATCTCTATGATGAAGTCCGGGGCGCCGTGAATGCCCTCATCAAAGAGCTTGGCCTGGTCGCAGACAACAAAGAGATCGGGTTGGACAACCTGGTCGTTCTCATCAAGGGCCTCTCCGGTTTTCGGAAAGAAAACATCCACGGGCGAAATAAAGGGATGGCAGGGCTTGCCCTCGAAAAACGCGTCGAGCTGGCTCGCAAGTTTGAAAAGCAGCGTTTGGTGCCGAAGCTTAGGCGCAGGACTCATTCCATACAGGGGCACTGCCTTGCCATTGATCAATTCCCAGCGCTCGTCCTCCGGCCAGGTCTTGTAGTCGCGGTAGGTGTAGTGGGCATTGGGGTCGATGGCTGAGGTTCCATGTGTCTGCTGGCGCGGCATGATCGGGCCTCCTCTATTCTGAGCCAGTGTGGCCCAGGTTGCGGCGGGAGGGCAAGGGCGGATGGGGCCTTGACGGGGACGGCCCGCCCGCTACGGGACAGTCTGCCGCGGCTGTGCAACAGACGCGGCATCCATTCACGAAACGGTGTCGAGGGGCATCGCTGTCGCCGTTTTCAGCAGTGTTGCGAGATTCCCTGCCATGAAGAGGGGCAGGTCGAGAAGGCCACTTTCAAAGGAAAGGTTGCGTGGCGAGAAACGGAGCGCGATGGGTGGAGCATAGGTGCTGCGATAGACCATAAGGCTTTTTGCCCGAATGCCGGAGCCGTACTTGACCTCGACTGGCAGGATCTGCCCTTCCGTTTGAAGAAGAAAATCCACCTCTGCCCTGTTGCCCGAACTCCATCCCCCGCAGCAAGGAATTCACGAAAGACCTGGGGACGCAGAGTAAGGAAATCCACCTTGCCGACAGGAAAGGAACCCGGACCGGCCACGGCTACGCCACGCAAAGAGCCGGCGCAGGCGACGTGGAGTTCGGGCATCTCTTCGCAGAAATATTTCAGAGAGGTCAAGGCTGCGCTGCATTCCTGGATTTCGTCGAAGATAAGGAGCGTCCTGCCAGGCAGTATCGGGTTTCCATTCAGGATGCCGAGCAGGATGAGTGGCTTGCGCTGACTGTGGTTTTTCCAGGCCTTGAGCGCCTGGTGGATCAAGCGTTTCACTATTCCTCCTCATGTGCTCCAAACAGCCATCTCGAGCCAGTATTTCATACCTATAATGTGGAACAACAGCAGGGCTCGAACCCTCGCGAAACCTCTAACGCCACATCTTGCCAGATGATCATATTGAAGGTACACTTGATCATAAGAGGTGATCATGCTTTCATGGACATCAGCTAACGCAAAGCGGCACTTTGCGCAGGTCCTCCTCGGCCTTGCCAGTGGCCCGCAGCTCCTCACCCTCCGCAACAAGCCTGTCGGCGTTGTTCAATCCTATGAGGCCTTCATGCGGCAGCAGGTTCAGACAGGGGAAAAAAGCCTCGGCCAGTGGCTCGAGGAACTTGCCGCCCTTCACGGCGAAGAAGGGGATCCTGATATCCCGGCCCGAAGCGACCGCAGCGATTCCTTCGGAGACAGCTGGGAATGAGGTACCTCCTCGACACGAATGTGCTCAGCGAGATCATGAGGAAGCTGCCGGACGGCAGGGTTCTCAGGTGGTTTGGCAGCCTGGACCGCGTGCTGATCTCGGTGGTCAGCCTCGAAGAGCTGGTCTTCGGCCTGCGCAGGCGCAGTCTCCTGAAAAAGGAAGCCTGGCTCAGGCAGATGCTCGCCGACAAGGGAAGTCTTCTGCCTGTCACGGTTTTGGCCACGCTCTGGTGCGGAGAAAAACGCGCCGAGCTCGAAGCATCGGGCAGGATCGTCACCCAGGCCGATGCCCTCATCGCGGCCTGTGCCTGGGAAGAGGGCCTGATTCTCGCAACACGAAAGGTCAAGGACTTTGAGGGTTTTGGAATTCCCCTGTTGAATCCCTTCGAGGCGGGTTGATCCCGGGCGCCGGCCCTTGGGGCTGGGGTTCCGGCGCTCCTTTGGTCCAGGCGCTCCCTTAGTCCACGCGCTTCCTCTCTGGCCTTTTCGGGGATGGTTTGGGCGCATCGGTGCCGCCGTCGACTAGGCCATCGCCCTCCCCTCCGAACATCCCCTTCATCTTGCTGAACATGGCCTCGGCCGACTCCTCGCTTACTTCGGAAGCCATCTCGCGCATTGATATCAGATGTGGGGGAATTTCAGACAGGAAGGGACTCGGGACGCAGTCCACGAGCGCCTTGAGCTTGCGCCGCTTCGCGCAGGCCGTGATGATGAGTCGCTGACGGGCGCGGGTGACAGCCACGTAAAAAAGGCGGCGCTCCTCGGCTATCTCGCCGCCCTCCTCGAGGCTCCGCGCGTGGGGGATGATGCCGTCCTCGCAGCCTGCGATGTAGACGACCTCGAACTCGAGGCCCTTGGCTGCGTGGATGGTCATGAGGTTGACCTTCCCGCCCTCCTCGTCGGAGTCGTCGTCCCGGGTGACCAAAGTGATGCGGTTCAGCCAGGCGAAGAGGCCGGGATCGAGGTTGTCAGGATCCTCTTCCCAGTCCTTTATCATATTTATGAAGGTCTCGACATTGTGGAATTTCCACTTGGCGGCCTTGTCGTTCTGGCGGTTCTCCTCGATGAGGTAGCCCCAGTAGTCGATGGCATCGATGAGCTTGCGTACACGATCGGCGATGCGCTTCTTGCCCAGGAGCTCATCGCGCCACTGGTCGAGGAGCTCGAGGAGGGCACTGACATCGGCGATGGCCTTGTCGCCGAGGCGCGGCACGCCATCGTCGGCGGGGATGTCCTTTCCTGCTCCGGGAGGGTCCGCGCTGAGGGCGAAGGCGGGTTCCTCGGTGCTGGGGGACCCACCCTGGGTCACGGCTTCCCCTCCACCTTCCCTCAAGGGTATCCCGTCGCGGGCGGCCGCGTGCTCCATGGCAGTCCTGATGGGCGAGCCCATGGCACGGGCTATCGTGTTGAGGCGCTCGATGCTGGTCTTTCCTATGCCGCGCCGGGGAGTGTTGATGATGCGGAGGAGGTTTATGTCGTCGTCGGGGTTCGCGATGACGCGGAGGTAGGAAATGATGTCCTTGATTTCCTTTCGTCCGAAAAACGAGGATCCACCTGAGATGCGGTAGGGAATGTCCTGGGCAAGGAGGGATTCCTCCATGCGCCGCGCAAGGTTGTTGGTCCGTATGAGGATCCCGAACTCGTCCCACTTCCGCTGTTCTTCTACCTTGGCTGCCCGGATGCTGGTCGCGATGAAGTCGGCCTCCTCGCCGTCGTCATCGGGCCGATAGAGCTCGATGAGGCCGCCATCGAGGCCGGCCGGGCTCCAGAGGGCTTTTTCCTTGCGGTTGTCGTTGTTCTGTATTATGGCATTCGCCGCGTCGAGGATGGTGGAGGTGGAGCGGTAGTTCCGCTCGAGCTTTATTTCCTTCCGTTGGGGGAAGTCCCGCTCGAACTGCATGATGTTCTCATAATTGGCCCCTCTCCAGGAATAGATCGACTGGTCGTCGTCGCCGACGACGCAGACATTGTCGCCCGAGATGAGCTTCATCATCCGGTACTGCTGGAGGGAGGTGTCCTGGAACTCGTCGATCATGACGTATCGGTAGCGGAGGCGCCACTCGGCAGCCGTCGCCGGATGATCGTCGAAGATCCGTATGGGAAGACCGATCAGGTCGTCGAAGTCGACTGCGTTGAAGATCTTGAGCGAGCGCCGGTACTCGGCGTAGAGATCCTTGTAGGAATCGTCCGCCCTGCTCCAGTCGCGGACGCCGGCAGTGATCTCCGAAAACAGCGCGCCGACCTTCCATGCGTCGAAGGCTTCCATGCGATAGCCCTGCTCGCGGGCGCAATCCTTTATCAATTGGTTGCGGTCGGCCTCGTCGTAGATCGAGTAGTTGTCGCGGTAGCCCAACAGGCCGATGTCCTTCCGGAGGATGGAGACGCCGAAGGAGTGGAAGGTGGAGACGGTGAGGCCCTGGAGCTTCTTGCCGGTGATCTCGCGGACACGGCTGGCCATCTCGCGGGCAGCCTTGTTGGTAAAGGTCAGCGCGAGGATGGAGTGCTGGGCTATGCCCTCGTCGAGCATGTGGGCGATGCGGAAGGTGATGACGCGGGTCTTGCCCGAACCAGCTCCGGCGATGATGAGGAGGGGGCCTTCTATGGTCTCGACCGCGTCCAGTTGCTCGGGGTTGAGGCCCCGTTCCCAGTCAGGGCGCACTGGGACCGGAGCTTCCGGAAGCCCGCAGAGGTGCAGGCGGGCGGGGCTCGGGGCTGCTGCCGGTTCCGGCGCCGAGGATGGCAGCGAGGGCTTCCGCGTCGCCCGGGCCTGCCTCGATGGTCACAACCTCGCCACCGGAGGCGGCAAGGTCGCGGGCGAGGCCGCGGAAGAAGGTATACTGACGTTTCGCATAACGCGTAGTATCGAGGATGACGCGCTCGCGCGCCTCGCGGATGAGGGCATCGGGGGAAAGGCCCTTCTCCGCCAGCTCGATGAATTCCGAATACCCTATCGCCTTCATGCCAGGCGAATCCTTCCCGTATCCTGCCTCCATGAAGGCGGCCACTTCGGTGGCAAGGCCTGAGGCGAACATGGCTTCGACGCGGGCGCGGATCCGGAGGGCGAGTTCATCACGGTTACGACGGTATTCGACGAGGGTGAATCCGCGCCCGGTCAATGGATCCGCTGCGGGGAATCCCGCCCCGGCCGGGCCGCCGGGCAGGAAGTCGGCAAGGGGCCGCCCCGTCTGGCGGAGGATCTCGACGGCACGGCAGAGGCGGTAGTGGTCGTTGGGATGGATGCGCGCAGCCGATACCGGATCGCCCGAGCCGAGTTCGAGCCTGAGCGCGGAGGGCCCGAGCCGCGCGAGGTCGGCCGCCACCGATTCACGGGTCTGTCGCTCGACGGCGGGCACCGTGGGCAGGCCGAGCACCAGGTTCCGGACATAGAATCCCGTCCCGCCGGCGACGACCGGAACGCGGCCGCGCGCCAGTATGTCGATGATCGCCAGGTCAGCGAGGCGGACAAAGTCCCCCACGGAGAACTGTTCCGAGGGCTCGCAGACATCGATGAGGTGATGGGGGATCCTGGCACGGAGCGCGTATCCGGGCTTGGCCGTCCCGATGTCCATACCCCGATACGCCTGCATGGCGTCAGCGGATACCACCTCAATCCGTCCCTCGAAGGGAGCGCCTTCGGCGCAGAGCCTCTCGAGGAGGGCTGTCTTCCCCGAGGCAGTGGCACCGACAAGGACGATGATGGGTAGCTGCGTCATATCAGGGTGTGTCGTTGCGCAGACACACGCCGTGTTCTGCGCAGTGGCTGGTCCAGACTAGTCCAGGAGCTTGTATTCGATCTGTTTGGTGAAGATTTGCCGTGTCGCCAGGGAGACTACCTTTCCGGAATTGCGGTCAACCTCGGGACCGCGGAGGACAGCGAGCTGATAGGCGCGATGAGTCACAGCGACGGTAAGCTCGTAGGCGTTCTGATCGTACTCAATGAGTTGTTCGAGGGGCATTATCATACCTGAACTCCTGGTTGTGTGCGGGGCTGCGATCGTGTGGGCGCGTATTGTATCCGATCGCTATCCATCCAGCAAGAGGCGCTTACCAGCTCAGGATCGAATTCTGGTAGGTAATCGCAGTCTTCAGGGCGGGAATGTCCTTCCAGTTCACTGAGAAATGGAAGGAGGGATCGATGGTGTAGACCTTGTTCACGGAATCGAGCTTGGGAGTGACGGTGGCGTCGGCCGAGAGACTCCAGTCCACCAGATCCTGGGTCACCCTTAAGGTCAGGCTTTTCAGCTTGAAGTTGCCCTGGTGCAAGAGTCCCTTGGGGCTGAAATCCCATATGGCCAGGGACTTCGCGAGGTCCATGAAGGGATTTATCGTAGGGTCGGTCAGGAGATTGGACGCCTCGGGGAAGAGCCTGGGCCAGTAGCGCCAGGTGCTCCGGTTCTGGGATGAGGTGGCGAAGGATAACGTGAAGCCGGAACCGATGGCGAGATTCGCGTTGAGGCCGATCGAGAGCATCGAGTCAGTGAAGCGCTGGAGGTTCTGGGAAAAGGAGATCGTCGAAGAGAGGTTGGGTTTGAAGTAGCCGAGGTCAGTGGGTGCGTACTTCGGAGCCAAGGAGAGGGCCAGCGTCGTAGGAACGAAGGCCTCGTCAGTCGCGGTCTGCCACTGGAGTGAATCGCCGACCTTGACGAGGTCGAGGGGCTTGGTGCGCTGCCAGGACAGGGAAGCCTGGGCCACTCCCCAGGAAAGAGAGGCCGAGTTCGATGTCGCCCAGCCGTTCTCGACATCCCAGCTGCCGGAATCGCTGAGCGACAGACCGAAGGGCGTAGCCATGCGGATCGAAGCGCTGAAGGGCGCCCAGGTGACCACAGCGTCCTTGCGGTTCATGCGCTCCTGGGCGGAGAAGCCCGTTGTCCACCCGAAGAGGCCCGCCCCGAGCGAGAGCGAGGCAGAGTAGGATTCAGCCTGGGGCGGCAGGGTCGAGGAGACCGTCAGGCTCTGCTGCCAGCTGCCGACCTTGTACGAGAGGGTCGCAGCCGCAGTGTGGGCTGTGATGATGTCCTTCCAGTCCCCGTCACCGAAGGGATAGATCTCCTTGTAATTGGCAGGATCGCCATAATTGCTTGTATCCACGAAGCTTGCGAAGGTCTTGCTGTACAGGAGCGAGTCCATGTTCCAGGCCAGGGAGCTCGCTCCGAAGGGATTCGTGGCGGGCAGGGGCTGGCTCGTGAGCCGGTAGCTACCCGCGACCCTGCGCCTGGAATACTGGGCATCGAGCCTGGCGAAGGTCGAGTTGGCATCCACCGGAGCATCGCGGAACTGCCCCTGGTCGGTGTAATTGAATGAGGCGGAGCCCGAGACTGCATTGCCCGGAAGGGCGAAGGTGGAGTTCAGGGCTGAACCCAGCCTCCACGAGGCCAGGTCGTAGAGCTTGCTGCCGAAGTCGATGTCGGAGATGCCCGCCCAGGTCTCTGGAAAGCGCCGCTCGAGCGAGAGCCCAGGCTGGACCGACCAGGTGATCCTGGCGGAGGAACGGCCTGAGCCTTGCGGGGCGCCGAAATCCACGGCCAGGGCGGGAGGGGTGAAGGCGCGCGCGACGGTAGCCGTCTTCGCGTCCGTGGGCGGGGCGGCTTCCTCCCAGGGGGCACGGAGGTCGAGGACCTTGCCCGAGGCTGACGACGGGGAACTGGCCATGGCCGCAGGCGCGGGGGGGCCAGCGGAATCATACAGGCTTCCCGAAAGATCCAGGCCAAGGTCCGCGAGCCTGAAGCTCGAGGGATAGAAAAATTCCCTGGCAGGATCATAAGTATAAAGGTTTGCCAGGTTGGTGGAGATGTAGGAGGCCCTGAGCATCGTGTCTGCCTTGGAGTTCCAGGTGAAGGACGAAGCCCAGCGCGGCGCGATCGACGACAGCCAGGGGGACAGGGAAGGGATCTTCGGAGAACCCGACAGCGAAAATTTCTGCGCGAAGCTACTCCGCTTGACGGGGGCGATCTTGAGGACCGCGGACTGCTGAGACAGCCCGAGCCAGTCCTGGTCCTCGCCACGGTTGCGGAAGTCCTGTTCAAAATAGGGGTCAGAATAGACGGGGACCTCAAGGCTGACCGTCATGGGATTGAAGGACAGCGAGGTCGTGAGTGACAGGCCGAAGCGGATGGGCAGCGAGAGCCCCAGGATCTTCGTGAAGTTCCAGAGCGAGGTGGTGCCACCGTCGTGAAAGGGGGAATAGGTACCGGAGCTCACCAGGGATCCGGCGAAGATGGACCGCGAGAAGCCGAGACCCGAGGTTAAGTCCAGCCTTGAAACGGCACCAAAGGAAGGGAAAGTTGCATCCAGGCCTGTGAAGGCACCGAGGCTTGAGTAGGCGTCAGCATAGACCTTGGCCGTAGTGGGAAGGGGCAGGCCCCAGATGAGGGTGGAAGCCCCGATGGAAGTCCCTGCGCTCGCAGCCATGGCAGCTCCGGCAGCTGCTGAAAGGGTTCCCGAAGCGGTTCCCGCCCCGCTCGCGGCTGCTTTTTTCAGGAAAATGCCGCGCGGCTGCGTCGGTCCCGACTCGGTTGCAAGTTTGAGGATGGCGGTCGAGTTCTCGGCCTGGGGCTTTGCGCCAGCAAGGTACCAGGTTGTCTGGAGAAAGCTCCCCTCCCGGTCCCTGTAGCCGAAGTAGGGATGAAAGACGATCTCTTCGGAGGGGTAGTAGAAAAACGGCAGCCAGATCATGGGGACCTCGCCGACATAGAGGAGGGCAGACATGGCTGCCCAGTCGCCGCCACCCAGGAACCAGAGCTTCCCGGCGCGGAGCGAAAAGGCCGGATCCTCGTTGCCAGCAGGACCGATAGTTGCGTTGCTAAGGGAAAAATAGTCGCCCGAACTCTTGTCCATTGTTGAAGCTGCAAAGGAAAGGCCGCGGTCCCCGGTCCCGAGTCCCGCTCCGTCCCTGCGCCAGATGCCATCGAGGAAGAGCCCCGACCAGTCGTCAAGGTCGGCGGCGAGGGTAGAACCCCTGAACTCCTCGACCCGCCCCTTTGCACTGCGCGAGTAGGTGACATTGCCGCTTGCAAAGACGGCGTTGCGACCTCGGTCGTACACGATATCGTGGGCCGAGATGACGTAGGCGTCGGCGCTGGCAGCATCCTTGATCGAGAGCCTGACGCCGCCGCTCAGGCTGACGATGTCCCCCCCCTCCTTCGGATCGACCTTTCCGTACTCGAGCCGGTTCGCCGCTTCGATAGTGACCACGCGGGAGGCTTTAGCCTTCGAGGCGGCTGGAGTGACCTTGAAATGCGTATAGAGGCGCGAACGGAGGTCTTCTATGGCTCCTGTATCCTCGAGACCGAGGGTCCGAAGCCAGTCGACGAGCTCATTGAAAGAGGCGGTCGAGATGTCGAGGCTGAGGGTCGATTCCAGGAGACTCGGCAGCGGCGCCTCGGCTGCAGCCGCAGGGACAGGCGGCTGCAGTGCAGGCGCCGGCTCGGCGGTGTCCGTGTCGGCGGTGGCCGTGACCTGGGGAGCCGGCTGGGCAGTCCCCTTCACTGCTGGAGGGGCGGGAAATTCCTTCGCAGCACAGGGAAGCGCAAAGAGGAGCGCAAGGAGCGCGCCCGGGTATCGCAGCCTTGGCACGCAGCTGCTCCGTCAGCGCCCACGACCCGGCCGGGGACCCGGGGGGCGAGGAAGCTCCGGGGGAATCCCTTGGGGACGAAGGGCGTCGCGGAGGTAGCGACCCGTGTAGGAGGCCTTCACCTTGATGATCTCCTCGGGCCTGCCCTGCGCGACGATCTTCCCTCCCCGATTGCCGCCCTCGGGGCCGAGATCAAGGATCCAGTCCGCCTGCTTGATGACGTCCAGGTTGTGCTCGATCATCACCACCGAGTTGCCGGTATCGACCAGGCGCTGGATCACCTCCATCAGCTGCTTTACATCCGCGAAGTGAAGGCCGGTCGTAGGCTCGTCCATGAAGTACAGGGTCTTCCCTGTTGGTCGCTTTGACAGTTCGAAGGCAAGCTTGACGCGCTGGGCCTCGCCGCCCGACAGCGTGAGGGCGGACTGGCCGACGCGGATGTAGCCTAGTCCGACCGAAAGCATTGTTTTCATCCGGTGGGCGATCTGCGGAATGTGCTCGAAGAAGGCAGCGGCCTCCTCTATCGTCATGTCGAGGACCTCGGCGATGTTCTTGCCCTTGTAGCGCACGTCGAGCGTGTCCTCGTTGAAGCGCTTGCCGTGGCAGACATCGCAGGTGATGTACACATCCGGGAGGAAGTTCATCTCGATCCTGATGGTCCCGTCGCCCTGGCAGTTCTCGCAGCGGCCTCCGCGCACGTTGAAGGAGAAGCGCCCTGGCTTGTAGCCACGGGCCTTGGCCTCGGGCAGGCTCGAAAAAAGGTCCCTGATATGCGTGAAGACGCCGACGTAGGTCGCCGGGTTGGAACGCGGTGTCCTGCCGATGGGGCTCTGGTCTATATTGATGATCTTGTCAATTGCTTCCAGTCCCTCGATCGAGCCGTAGTCGCCCTCGGCCCAGGCCGTGCCCATCACGCGATTGGAGATGACCGGATAGAGGAGGTCGGTGAGGAGGGTGCTCTTCCCCGAGCCCGAGACGCCCGTGATGCAGGTAAACCCACCGAGGTTCAGGGAGACATCGATGCCCTTGAGGTTGTGCTCGCGGCAACCCTTGATGGTTATGATATCCCCGTTGCCCTCCCGCCTGGTTTCGGGTATGGGGATGGTCAGGGTGCCCGCGAGGTACTGGCCCGTCAGGCTCTTCTTCGACTTCATCACCTCCTCGGGCGTGCCCTGGGCCACGATGTGGCCGCCGTGGACACCTGCGCCAGGCCCGAGGTCGACCAGATAATCCGCCGTACGGAGGGTCTGCTCGTCATGCTCGACCACGATGAGGGTGTTGCCGATGTCGCGCAGGTAGATCAGGGTGTCGATGAGGCGCTGGTTGTCGCGTTGGTGGAGGCCTATGGAGGGCTCATCGAGGATGTACAGGACGCCGACCAGCGAGCTCCCGATCTGCGTGGCGAGCCTGATGCGCTGGGCCTCGCCGCCGGACAGGGTGCCTGCCTTGCGCTCGAGGGTGAGGTACTCGAGGCCCACGTTCTTCATGAAGCCCAGGCGCGCGATTATCTCCTTGAGGATCTGCTTCGCTATCTGGCGCTCGGTGGCGTTGAGGGTAATTGCTTCGAAGAACGCAAGCGATTCCTCGACGGACAGCTCCGAGACCTCGTGGACGTTGCGGTCGGCGACGGTCACGGCCAGGGCCTCGGGACGGAGGCGCTTGCCGCCGCAGTCCTCGCAGGGCTTCTCCGTCATGAAACGCTCGAGCCAGGTCTTGATGCCGTCGCTCTGCGTGTCGAGGTAGCGGCGCTTCAGGTCCGCAAGCACGCCTATCCACTTTGACTCATACTCGAACTTGCCCGTGCCCTCGCGGTTCTCGTACTTGATCTTCACGGCCTCGTCGGTGCCATTCAGGATGGCGTCAATTACCCGTTTCGGCAGATCCGCGAAGGGCGTGTCGAGGCTGAACCTGTAGTGCTTGGCGAGGGCCTCGAACTTGCTGTGGTTCCAGGCTGCGTCCGGGTTGTAGGGCACGCAGCCGCCCTCGTTGAAGGACAGCGTGCGGTCGGGGATGACCAGGGAGGGCTCGAACTCGAGGTTCTGCCCCAGGCCCGTGCAGGTGGGGCAGGCGCCCTGGGGAGCGTTGAAGGAGAAGAGCCGGGGTTCGAGCTCGGGAAGGGAGATCTGGCACTCCGGGCAGGAGCCCTTCTGGCTGAAGAACTCCTCCACCGGCCCGGCCTCCGCACCCTTGCCCACCGGCTCCCGGATAACGACCACGATGCCGTCGGCGACCTTGAGGGCCGTCTCCACGGCCTCGGCCAGGCGTCGCCGCGAGTCCTCGGCAAGCTTCATCCTGTCCACGATGATCTCAATTGTGTGTTTCTTCTGCTTCTCGAGGACGGGAGGCTCTTCGAGTTCGATGGCCTGCCCGTCGACGCGTGCCCGCACGAAGCCCTGCCGGGCCGCGTCCTCGAGGATCTTCTTGTGCTCGCCCTTCTGCGCGCGGATCACCGGCGCGAGCACCTGGAGCCTGGTCCCAGCCGGCCAGGACATGATGGCCTTGAGGATCTGGTCGACGCTCTGTTCGCGGATGACGCGACCGCACTTCGGACAGTGGGGAATGCCGATGCGGGCATAGAGGAGCCTGAAGTAGTCGTAGATCTCGGTGACTGTGCCGACGGTGGAACGGGGGTTCCGATGCGTCGTCTTCTGTTCTATGGAGATCGCGGGGGAAAGACCCTCGATGTAGTCGACGTCGGGCTTGTCCATGCGTCCGAGGAACTGGCGCGCGTAGGCTGACAGGGATTCCACATAGCGACGCTGGCCCTCGGCAAAGATCGTGTCGAAGGCGAGGGAACTCTTGCCCGAGCCCGAGAGCCCGGAAATGACGATGAGCCTGTCGCGGGGGAGCTCGAGGTCGATGTTCTTGAGGTTGTGTTCGCGCGCACCCTTGATTATCAGCTTGTCCACGGTGGAAACGAAGATAGCCGGGCCGCGCTCAGGCGCGCAAGGGGACGGGGGAGGAGAGGGAAGCTAGGGAGTAAGGGAGCCCTGGTAGATGCCGTCGAAGAGGCTCTTGAAGGCACCGACGCTGACAGGCTTCGGGAGGAAGGCGACAGGGCGGGTGGCGTTTGCGCGCTCCATCGTTTCGGCATCGGTGTAGGCAGAGGTGTAGGCCAAAGGGATCTTCCAGCGATTGTTGATGATGGACCCAGCCTCGATCCCGTCCATCCGGCCCTGGAGATGGATGTCCATGAGCACAAAGTCAGCCTTGCAGGTTTCGAGAAGCACGAGGGCTTCCTCCGCACTCGCTATCCTTCCGAGCACACGGTGGCCGAGGCTCTCAAGCACCTTCGAGGCAGCGAGCGAGATGATCCGCTCGTCCTCCACGATCAGCACATCCATCGACCCACTATAGTCTCCATCGCGGGGGCAGGCAAGCCGACTGCCGGAGCACATCCAGGGCTCACAGCGGAAACTCGAGGGTGCAGAGTGTCCCGGGAGAGACAGCGACTATCGACATCGGGCTCCGGATCTGTTCGGCCAATCCTGTCGCAAGGAGCATCCCTGTGCCCGTGGACCTGTTCATGTCGAATTCCCCTGGAAGGCCCCTGCCCCAATCCCGCACCTGGAGCAGGCCACCCCCTGCCCTGCCTTCGAGCCGGACCTCGATACTGCCCTTTTCCCCTGGAGCGTAGGCGTACTTGAGGGCATTGGTAAGGAATTCCGTCAGGATGAGCCCGAGCGGCCCGGCAACCTTCGAGGGAATGGCCAGCTCTTCGAAGTTCGTCCGGATCGACACATCGCGCGAGAGCATGGACATCGCAGTGACGATCTGGGAGCAATAGAGATCGAACCGGACCACATCGACCGAACCGGTCGAATAGAGGAAGGAGTACAATTGGGCGATCGACCTGACCTTGGACTCGAGGTCGACGAAGATACCTTTGCTGGAAGCGTCCTCGGCGTCCAGGGCCGAAAGCCCGATGAGGCTCGTGATCATGTTGAAGCTGTTCTTGACCCGGTGCTGGAGTTCGAGAAAAAGCCCCTTGTTCTTTGCAAAGGAAGCCTCGAGCTCAGCCTGGTTCTCTTGAGAGTACCGAGTTCTAGCTTGAAAACAGTGCCTTAACGGCACGCGGATGCCCGTTCACCCGGCCTCATTG
>CAIJMU010000031.1 GCA_903821875.1 uncultured Spirochaetota bacterium | reverse complement strand
GACCCATTGATCCGTTGCCGGATCAGAGCCTCACGGGCCGTTACCCCGCTACTCCTCTACTATGAACCGGTCCGACTCCCGCATGATCGTTTCCGCTTCCTCTCCTTTTCGGATTGTCGGCGGATACCCCGTTCCCGAGGAACCATTCGGGCCTCCCAAGTTCCTGTGATCTCCATTCGTAGCCATACCGCGGACTTGGACCCCGGAAGAGAGAAGCACATCTCGCCTTGGCGATGCTCTCCTTGTTGCCTTCCAGCTAAACAAAACTGTCGGCCTCTTCGACTAACATATTTCGGGGCTCGATACCTTCACTTGCGTTGCGGTCTAGCTACTCCCTTCAAGCGGCTTCACCATTTCCCGTTACCGGTCATGGTGCGCTGTTGGTGTCAGGCGGCCGGCTCGGCCTTACCTGCTCCGGACTTGAACCGGCAAGAAATCACAAGCTTATCTTGGCGCACTGTTCATCCTGTTATCCTGTCCTCTCCCTCTTTCTATCGAACAAGAATCAGACAGGAGAACAGGATTGTCAGGAAATAATTAGACAATTATTATTAAGCTTTCTCTCTCACAGACCCCACCATGGAATTGCCGATACCGATTCGGAAAGCTCCAGGGGATAGGGGCAGCGGCAGACAATGTATCCGCGCCGGGCTCGATCGGGATGGTCTTTCATGAAGGCCAGCATGTGTTTAGCGTCGGAGAGGGTGGGACGCTCGGTCCACTTGACCTCGATTGGATGGATCAATCCTTCGTCCTCGATTATGAAGTCGACCTCGGCACCGGCGCTCGTCCTGAAGTAGGAAAGTGTGCCGCTGCCCTTGTATCGCAGCCTCTTGTAGATCTCCCCGCCAACCCATTGCTCGAAGAGAGGTCCAGGGTTGGCCCTGACCGTATCCATATCGAGATGCAGTCTGGCGGCAGCATTTCGAATGCCAAGATCGAAAAACAGGAAGCGCGGACTGGAAAGTGCCGCCTTTCGTAGGCTGCCTGAAAATGCGGGAATCATGTAACCAAGGAACATGTCCTCAAGTAGCTGGTAATGGGCGCGAATCGTCGGGGCAGAGAGCCCTGATTCCCTTGAAAGAGCCTGCAAGTTGAGGATGCCGCCTGATTCAGCCGCCGCACAACGGAGAAAACGCAGGAATATGCCGTAATCACGGATGGCTGTCTCCCGTCTGATTTCTTCCTCGAGATGCGCGGTGACGTAGGAAATGAGAACCTCGCGCCTTTCCTCGGGCAAAACGATGGTCGCGATTCCGGGAAGATCTCCAAACAGAAGCCGGTCCTCAAGATCGCGAAAGGGGAATTCTCCTCTAGCTTTTTCACCACACAAGGGAGGGAGGAGACTGCCTTCAGCCATCAGGGCATCCACCGGAATACCGATAGGAGCAATGCGTTGGTATTCCGGATTGGTCAAGGCCTGAAGGGAATGAAGGATGCTCCTGCCAGGCAAAAGGTTTGCCCCAGTAGCCCTGAGCTTTCGCGCCGAGCTTCCGCAGAGAATAAAACGCCAACGCCCGGGATCCTCATCGAAAAGAACTTGCACCGCATTGAAGAGCTCCGGGACCAACTGCGCTTCGTCGATGAACACAAACCACGGCACATCGCGCAGGGGCAGGCTGCGACAGAGCGCGATAAGGTCGCCGGGTCTTTCGCTAAAGCGGGCCCGCTCGCTTGGATCGGCCAGATTGAAAATGAGGGCGTCGGATGGCAGACAGCCAAGAATAAGCGTCGACTTCCCCGTCTGCCTCGTCCCAAAAAGGATATGCACCCGAGGCAATGCGAGCTTTTCAGCAAAGGCATCAGCCGCGCTTCTCTTGTAGCGTGTCATTCCACTAATAATACAATTTTCTCGAAGAAAATGAAAGCCGTACCTTCATTTTCTTCGAGAATATGAGGGCTTCCGGGCGTAGACCTAATCGCCCGCTCACCCACCGACCAGGGTTACTCTCCCAGCTGCTGTTTCTCGAACTTCCCAGCTCAGGCGCTTTTTCCAGCTCTTCTTGCGACCCTTTTCGGTGCGGTCGAAGACGACCAGCCAGGCATCGGCGCTCCGGTCGATGCTGTCGCGGTAGCGTATAACCTGTTCAAGCCCCTTCTGTATGGTGGATTCGCGGCCCTGGTGGCTGACCAGCTTGATCTCGATGATGGACCAATGGCCGCTGTAGAGTAGGGCCAGGTCGATCCGACCTCGACCAGCCGCATACTCACGCTCGATGCGGCCACCGCCGTTCACCACCCGCTGCAAAAAGGCCATGAGCAACAGGTGGGGAAAGGCCTCCGTGTAGTCGGCCTTTTCTTCCCAGATATCCGCATGCTGGGCCCAGAAATCCTGGAACTCGTGGAAGAGGGCCTCCATGTCCAGCTTCCCGTCGGGCTGCTGCCAGCGGAACTCGGGAGGAGGAATGGCTAATTGGTAACTGTAGGACAACATCCTCGCGATGGTTTCCCGATAGATGGGATTGGCAACGACCGGCGTTCCGTTTTCTACGCGAATCAGCCCTAAGTCGAGGGTCAGGAGAAAATCGTCTCCCTTGGCGAGGTCGGGGTCGCTCTCCCCGATCATGATCGATTGCACAATGCGCTTAACCCTGGGGTCGCGGAGGCGCTCGGCCAGGCTGTCCAGATGTACCGCCCGCTCCACAATGAGGAGTTCTCGCGCCTCCTCGATCTGCTCGATGCCGACGGGCTCGCCTTTGGGGCAGAGCTGCCAGCAGCATTTTTGCAGTAGCGCATTGACCAGCCAAGGCTGTCCTCGGGTGAGCTCATAGACCATGGCAAGGGCTTCGTCGCTGAAAGTTTGCCCTGTCTCCTCTGTGTGCTGAGCGACCAAGGCACGGACATCATCGGCGGCAAAGGAACTCAAGGTAGCGGAATCCTGCTTGATGTTGAAGGGACTGCCTGGCCTGAGCGCCTCCCCGTCCTTGCTGCGCAGGAGATAGTCGCGCAGGTCTCGCATCCCTACCAAAGCGACACTGACAGGAAAGGTTCCCATGCCACGCATCGCGAAGCCACCGCGAAGCTGCCGCAAAAAACTCACAAGGGCCTGGTCCTGGAGTACATCCACCTCGTCGAAGAGGACCACGAGGGACCTGGGAGCCACCCGGGCCGCCCAGTCCTTGAGGATCGCCGAGAGGGCGCTGGCTGGCTCAGCCTGGGGCAGATCGGGGGTCAGGGCGGGACCGATAAAGGTGTCGGCGTATTCCCTGATCGCAGCACAAATCGCGGGAATGGCTTCGGCGGCGTCGGGAAAGGCCTGGCAGCGTTCCACACTCACATAGCAGGCTACAGCCTTCCCCTCGGCATTGATTTTCCGCATCCAGGATTGCAGAAAAGTCGTCTTACCGCTCTGCCGGGGCGCATGGAGAACCCAGTAGAGCTTGGACTCGATATAGCGCTCCAGCTGCGCCCGCACCAGGCGCGCTTCCGGCGGGAGCATGTAGTGATCATCCGGGTTGCAAGGCCCTGTGGTGTTGAAAAAACGTGCCATGACAAGACTATAGGGAGTATCCACCCACGAAACAAGCCATAACCAGGAATCAGACAGGAGAACAGGATTGTCAGGATTAACAGGAAATATTTAGAATGGTAAAAGCCTCTTCCACTCCACCCCTATCCCCTTCTTATCCTGTCCCTCCTGTTCATCCGTCGAGTAGACGCGTCGTTCCCCAAAGACCAGCTGGCAGTAAGGAGAACGCGCGCCCCTCACAGAACCGTGCTTGCAGATTTCCCGCACACGGCTCTTCGTCGGCATTCACTTC
>CAIJMU010000030.1 GCA_903821875.1 uncultured Spirochaetota bacterium | reverse complement strand
GCGGGGATTCGGCGAAGCTGTAGACGAAGAAGAATTCCGCCACTACCTCCCCGAAGAAAAGATCCTCATCAACCAGACAATCTTTCGCAAGAAACTCGAAAAGGTCGATTTCTCAAGCCTGGACGGCAGCCGTGAGCGGGGCTTGGTCGAGGAACTCCAAAGGGAATCCATAGGACTGACCCGGGACGATACGGTGCTGTACTTCAACCTCCTGAAAGTTGATTTTCTGGCCCGAAAAGGCGAGAAGGTCGCTCCGAAGCAGACGGAATCGCCCGCCGACGCAGCCATCCGAATAATCAAGCTTGTTGAGCAGCATTTCTTCCTCGACCGGGACAGCCTCGCCAAGCTCAACGGGGGGCGCACTATCGATATGGCCATGGTCAACCATATTGTTACGGTAGGCATACATACACAGCGGATCAATGCCCGCCTATTGGTTCCCTACCTCAGCGAAAGTTCCAAGTTTGTCGAGAAGTTCAAGGAGTTCATCAAGCTTGTCGTAGACCAGCGCGACGGGAACTCAACCGAGGTGCTGCAGAGCTTAGGCCTCTACCTCCTTCTGAATGGCACAGCGCCCGAAGAGCTCGCAACGCTCCAGCTTTCGTCGCCGCTTGAAACCTTTATTACAGACCGCATAGGCCGTGTGCGCCAGATCTACTATGTCGCCATGCTCTTCGGCTATTCGCTCACCTTTGTCCTGTTTGCCCAGGCTTTTGAACTCCATGCCAAGTACAACGAAATGCCAGCGGACCAGAAAGCCAAGCTTCGAAAGCTGTATGAGGCTGAAGACAGGCTCGCGATGCTTGTCTCGAACGCGGTCAATGTCGCCACTCGTCGCATCGCTGAGTACGGCGTCGAGGCAAGGGAAATCCAGACGATACTGAAGAAATTCCTCGCTGCAAACAAGAAGCTCATTACAGGGACTGACCTTTTCAGTGGGGTGAGCCAATGATAGTCAGGCCCCGTCCCGGCTTCGAGCCGGCGATGCGAATCGCCGATTCAATAAATCCTGTCCTGGTCATCCTTTCCATAGTTGGGCTGTTTTTTGAATATACGCCCTATAAGGCATTCTTTCTCCCCATCAACAAGATTCTCGATGTCATCTTTGTGTTTGACTTCGTGCTTCGCCTCATCTGCCATCGACCCGTCCGCTATTTCCTCAAGGGTTATGGATGGGTGGATTTCCTGGCCAGCCTCCCTGGCATCATGCTCCTTTTTTCGTATACGCCCCTCTTCGCAATCTTTAAGTTCGTCCGGATCGGCCGCTTCTTCAAGATCATCCGAGTGCTTCGATTCCTCAGGATCTTCAGTTTCCTCAAGAAAATGAAGAGCGAGTCACCGTGGATCCAGGACAGGATCATGAAGATTGGCGTCACCATTGTGCTCGTTTTCGTGGCAGGCATTTTCTTCCTGGATAGCGGGTTAAAGTCCACCCTCGAAGATTCACGGGCCCGATCGCTGCGCGAGGCATATGAGGGTTCCGGAAGCAACCTGTCCAAGCTTGTGGAATCGAGCCCGGATATCCTCCTGTACAGACAGGCTGGCCAGATCCTTCAGCCTCCTGGACAGGCAGTCTTGCCGGATCTTGCATCGCTATGGTCCCTTACCCTTGCAGACGAACTCCACTGGGCCATGGAAGTACCCGTGGGTTCCGGTTTGGATGCTGTGCTGCTCTCGGTTGAAGATCTCGAGGCATCCCATGACAGACTCATGCTGATCCTCCTGGCTACTTTAGTTGCGCTCCTGCTTATCGTGATCTTCTATCTTGGCGCCATTTTCGCCAAAGACATGTCGGGTATCCACCTCATCATCGATTCGGTGGAAGCCGACGACTATCTCCTCCTGACTCAGGAGGCACAGAGGATCAGCGAAGGAGACCTCGAAGTTCATTCGGACGAAAACGAGATGGAGAGCATACTGAAAGTGGTTGCCCGCCTCGTTGAAGCCCCTCCTGGGGGGGGCATGGACAGCGGGCTTTCCGGGATTCCTGGTATGGGAGACTTCGGCCTGGGATCTGGAGCATCTGGTGTAGCCCAGGATCCAGTGGCAGATGAGATCGCAGCCCTGCGCAGGCGCCTTGAACAGATCGAAACCAAGCTGGAAGGCTCCAACAAGGAACTCGTGGTGCAGACGATCCGTTCGCTGTCTCCCGTAATCGTGAAGTACCTCAGGCAAACGGGGCGTGAGGGGAAATGAAGGGAGGCAGATCGAAGCAGCAGCGCGCTTGACCCTCTACCTTTCCACCGCCCATAGTGAGTCCACCATGCCCCTGAAGCATGGAAGGAGAATCCGCGATGAGCGATACGAATCCCCATGAAGCAGCAAACTCGGATTTTATCCGTGACTTCATAAAAGAAGACTTGGCCAGTGGTCGTTTCAAGGAAGTCAGAACCAGGTTCCCACCTGAGCCGAATGGCTGGCTCCACATCGGCCATACCAAGGCTTTTCATATCGATTTTTCCATAGCCGCAGACTTCGGAGGCACCTGCAACCTTCGCTTTGATGACACCAATCCCGAAAAAGAGGACCTGTCCTACGTCGAAGCCATCAAGCGTGACATCAAGTGGCTTGGCTACGACTGGAAAGACCGCGAGTTTTTCGCATCCGACTACTATGAGAAGCTCTACGACTTTGCCGTCAAGATCATCCACAAGGGTCAAGCCTACGTCGATGACCTCAACGACGAGGAGATCCGCGAATACCGCGGCACCAATGTTCCTGACAAGAACAATATCACCCTGACCCCGCCAGGCAGGAACAGCCCCTACCGGGAACGTTCGGTTGAGGAAAACCTTCGGCTCTTTGCCCGGATGCGCGCGGGTGAGTTCGCTGACGGAGAAAAGACCCTCAGAGCCAAGATCGATATGGCCCATCCCAACCTCATCATGCGTGATCCGGTGATGTACCGGATACGCAGGGAGCCCCACTATCGGACGGGAACGACATGGGTGATCTACCCGATGTACGACTTCCAGCACCCGCTCTCCGATGCGATGGAAGGCGTAACCCACTCCCTCTGTTCCCTCGAATATGAAATCCATCGCCCTCTCTACGATTGGTTTATCCGCGAAGCAGAGGTCTTCCCCTCGAGGCAAATCGAGTTTTCCCGCCTGAACATCACGCACACAGTCCTGTCCAAGCGATGGCTCCTGCGTCTGGTCAAGGAAGGCTACGTCCTGGGATGGGACGACCCGCGGATGCCGACCCTCGCCGGACTCCGTCGCCGAGGGTATACCCCCGAAGCAATCCGTGACTTCCTGGGCCGTATCGGAGTGGCCAAGACCGACTCCTATGTCGATGTCCAGCTCCTTGAGTTCTGCCTCCGTGAGGATCTCAACAAGCGATCCAGGCGTGTCATGGCTGTCCTCAATCCGCTCAGGCTCGTCATCGAGAACTGGCCCGAAGGGAAGGTCGAAGAACTCGAGGCAGTCAATAATCCCGAGGATCCTGTCGCCGGGAAAAGGCTTATCCCCTTTGGGAGAGAGCTCTGGATCGAGCGTGACGACTTCCAGGAAGTACCGCAACCCAAGTATTTCCGGCTTTTCCCCGGAAATATGGTCAGGCTCCGCTACGGGTACATCGTCACCTGCACAGGTTTCAGCAAGGATCCTGAAACGGGAATGGTTACAGAGCTACGCTGTACCTATGACCCTGCAACCAAGGGGGGAGATGCCCCCGACAACCGAAAGGTAAAGGGCACCATCCATTGGGTTTCCGCCGCCCACGCGGTTCAACTCGAAGCCCGGCTCTTTGACCACCTCTTCCCGGCGGAGCGCCCCATGGACGTGGCCCCTGGCATTGACTGGCTTGCCACGATGAACAAGGACTCATTGAAACGCGTATCGGGATGGGGAGAGCCGATTTTGGCAACAACCGAGCCGGGTGACCGCTTCCAGTTTGAACGCCTCGGTTACTTTGCGAGGGACCCCGATTCCGTCGATGGGGTACCGGCCTTCAATCGCTCCGTATCACTCCGAGATACCTGGGCGAAGATCGAAAAGAAGGGAAGCTGAGGAGCGGCCGATGGATCTGAAGTTGCTCCGGAGCCTGGTATCAAGAATCGAAGAGGGTAAGCCTCTGGCCCTCGTTACCGTCTTTGAAACAAGGGGATCAGCCCCCCGCCATGCAGGAGCCTCGATGGTCGTAGGCCCTGACCGACAGATCCTTGGCACTGTCGGAGGAGGTCGGGTTGAATCCCAGGCTATCGACGCAGCCCTTGAAACCCTGGCATCTGGCCAATCCAGGATTCTCGATATCGAGATGCTTGGACAGGAAACCCTAGGCTCTGACATGATTTGCGGGGGGCTTTCCCGCATGCTCATAGAGCTTGTGCTAAAGGGTTCTCCATACGAGGCGGTGCTGCAGCCCTCTGAACTCCGGAAACCCTTGGTCCTGGTCAGGACCCTTGGTGCCCAAGATAGGGCAAGCCAGGTCGATCCGGATCCCCGAGTCCTTGAGGGTGATTCCATTTCAGCCGACCTGCTTGCTGTTGAAGCCCTGAAAAGCCAGGAGTTCCAGCTTGCCCCGGACAGTAGCAGGATCTGTGATCCTATTGTCTATCAGGACAGGCTTTTCGTGTTTGGTGGGGGCCATGTTGGACAGGCTTTGGCGCGGCTTGCTGTTGAAACGGGCT
>CAIJMU010000029.1 GCA_903821875.1 uncultured Spirochaetota bacterium | reverse complement strand
TGCCCCACACCAGCCCAAGCCCCGCACCAGCCCAAGCCCCGCACCAGCCCAAGCCCCGCACCAGCCCAAGCCCCACACCAGCCCAAGCCCCGCACCAGCCCAAGCCCCGCACCAGCCCAAGCCCCACACCAGCCCAAGCCCCACACCAGCCCGGCCGCGAAAGCGCTATCCAACATATGAACACATGAACATATGATCATGCGTTCATATGTCCGGTAGTGTGTTCTCGCCCCTTGGCTGTTTCGTCGGACGGGTAGTCGTGAAAGCCTGGATTCCGGGCTCAACCGCCCGCGGGCTCAACCGCCCGGCGCAGCATCTGGGCACTCCGCCCCCGGGGGCACCTGCCCTGGCCGCCCTGCCGGCTGGGCTGCCGCCCGCATAGGCAACTGCGCCGCGAGGGCCCGCGTCAGCACCCTGTCGAAGGCGTCAGCGAAGGCCTTAAGTTCCCGCGGTCCCCGAGTCCGGGCCCTCGGCGATTCAGGCGCAAGTCCCAGCTCCCGGAGTTCCTGGGCGCGGTCGCGGAGGGACCTGCGCTCGCGGGCAGTGTCGGCGGTGAAGGCCTGGCCGCGGTCGTTCAGGACAAGTATGCCTTTCTCCGCGAGGCGCTCTGCCAGGGGGAGGTCGCGGGTCACCGCGAGGTCCCCCGGCAGGGCCTCGGACAGGATGCGGTCGTCGGCAGCCCCCGCTCCCGCCTCCACCAGGATGAACTCCGCCGGCGGGGAGACCCTGAAGGCACGGGCGCCGACGTAGACGAGGCGGAGCCCACCAGAGCGCCTGGCCTCGCGGGCGGCCCGGGTCTCGATCACGCGCCGTACCTCTACCGGCAGGCTGTCGGCGTCGGCCCACAGCGTCACGGCGGCGCCACTACCCCGGGCGCTGCCACCACCCCGATCCTCGCCCGCCACAGGAGCCCTTCGCCCTGGATGTCATAACTGCCTGCATCGGCCCTCACAAAGGCGGATTGTCCGCGGCGCAGCTCCAGGGTTCCGCCTCCGTTCCGGAGGAGTAGGGGCCCTTCGCCGGCAAGGACGATCTCCGGTCCCGTCGCCGCCAGCGCGGTTCCCGGCCGGACCGCCGACAGGAGGAAGTCCTCGACAGGGCAGTTGTAGACGCCTTCGGCAGCCCCAGCCCCGGCCCCAGCCGCGGCTCCAGCCCGCTCGAGCAGCCGGGGCTTTCCGGCAGAAAAGGACAGGGCCGAGATGAACTCCATCATATCTATGTGCTTATCGGAGAGGGCTCCGCGGATGACGTTGTCAGAGTTGGCCATCAGCTCGAGACAGGTGCCCAGGAGGTAGGCATGGGGCTCTCCTGGGGCGATGTAGATTCCCTGTCCCGGCTCGAGCACGAGGTGGTTGAGCAGGAGTGGCATGAGCGCTCCGATGTCCCCGGGCCAGAGCTCCGCAAGCCGGCTGACCCAGGCCAAGGCGCTGCGGTCGGCCGCAGAAAGGCTCTCGGATCCGAGGGCTTCCGTCAGCTTGGGAAGGAGGTCCTCGAGGAGCTTCGTCTTCTCCTCAGCGCCCACTGACATGAGGCTGTAGAAGAACAGCGAAAGCTCGACGCGGCTCGGCTGGCTTCCGAGCCGTTCGAGGTTTTTCACTATTCCGCCCGAGGCATAGAGGGGTGAAAAAGCGATGATCTCCTCGATGGGCCTGAAACCGGAGAGGGCTTCGAAGGGGAGGAGGGCTACGGAGACCTCGGGCTTGTGGTTGGGGTCGCGGTAGTTCCTGGTGGGAGCGTCCACCGGGATGCCATTGGCGTTTTCGCGGGCGAAGCCCCGTTCGGCCCTGCCCTTGTCGGGGTGGACCTGGATGGACAGGGGGCGCTCGGCGGAAAGGGCCTTGAACAGGAAGGGCAACTGCGCGCCGAAGCGCGCGAGGCAGTCAGCTCCCAGCATCCCCTCCGGATCACTGGCAATGGCCTGGTCGAGCCGTCGCTTGCCCTCCGGCAGGAGGAGCTCCGAAGCTCCCCTCGGATGGGCACCCATCCACAGCTCGGCCCGCGGTCCCGAGCCTGGGTTCCCGATGTCCAGCGTCTTCGAAAGTCCGTCGGCGCTCCCCCATGGGTAGGCCATGACCTGGTTGTCAAGTCGGTGGATACGCATGCCGCGATTCTACCTCAGGCGAGATTTTTGCGCGCGAGAAATCGCTGGTGCCCGTCCCTGTCGCGACGGAGGATCTGGTACTCCTGCATGGTGGCGAAGGCCGACAGGAGTCGATCCTTGTCGGGATAGCGTTCGAGGCCCGCTGCCTCGAGCGAGAGGAGGAGTTCGTGGATGGCTTCGATCGTCGACAGGCACCAGGCTTCCGGCTGACGCTTTATCGTCCAGCGGCTCAACTCGACAGGCGTGAACATCAGGCGGGGAAGGGCCAGGAGCCCGGGATTGTGCCGCGCGATGACCTTCGCGCAGGTCCAGGTCGCGTCGATCAGGAAGACCACGAGGCGTCGCCTGCCTGCAGCGGTAACCGGGCCGTCCCCGGGGCCGACCTCAGTGGCAGGCCCCCCAGGGATGGCCCCCCCGGGGAAGGGGCCCTCTGACAGGTTATGCGAACCGATTCCGGGATAGAGGAGCATGGGACGGTTGCCCGGGTCGTCGACGAGTTCCCGCAGCCTCGGATGCTCGTCGAAATCGATGCCCTGGATGATCTCCGAGTTGGCGAGGTTGAGGCAGGCCAGCCTTCCTGTCGTGCACTTCTCGCGCCTCCACTCCATGGGGTGCATGAGAAGCACGATGCGCGTCTCGGTCTCCATCGGGGGCTGCTGCGGACAGAGGCAGGAATCCGCAGGCCGCCTGCAGCGCCAGCAGAACTCACGCGGCACGGGCTGTCCCCGGCGCGAAGGAGTTCGTGCCCCAGACCCCGGCCACGATCATGAGTGAACCGGCAAGTTGCGCGACACCAAAGCTCTCGCCGCGCAGGGCGACCCCTGCTGTCACCGCGATGACCGTCGTCAGGTTCGAGAAGACGATGGACTGCGAGACGCGAAGCCGCGAGAGCGTGAAGTTGATGAGGAAGAAAGCGAGTACCGACGACAGGGCACCGAGGTAGAGGATGCCCGGAATCACTCCCATCGCGCGCTCGGGGAGGTCCCTGAGGCTCCCGTCCCGGACCGTGACAAGCGCGAGGATCCCGAAGGCCACTGCGCCGGAGGCCATCATCGCGAAGGTGGTTTCCACGGGGCTGAATTTTACGCTCGATTTCCGCGAAAACACATTGTAGAAGGCAGCGCTCGCCACTGCTCCAAGGAGGAGGATGAATCCCAGAAGGCTGCCCGCCTCGCCCCCCGCAGCGCCGCCGAATACCGCGATCACCGCAACCCCTCCGATCGACAGCCCAAGGAAGAGTGATTGGAGGATGCCCACCCTCTCTCCGAGGATGAGGGCACTCAAGATCGTTCCGAGCGCGGGAAGGGCGCCGATGACAATCCCGGCCGTGCTTGCCGAGGATTCCTTGACCCCGAAGGTTTCGCAGGTGAAGTAGAGGAGTGGCTGGAAGACACACACGAGGGCGAGTCCTGCCCAGCTCTTGCCGCGGTAGTCGAGGCGGATCAGCCGGAATCCCGCGAGGGCGGCCAAGAGGAGCGTCGCGAGGGCGAAGCGCAGGAAGAGCAGTTCGAAGGGAGCGAGTACTTCGAGGGCTCCCTTCGTCGCGACAAAGGAGAGTCCGAATATCGAAGCGTAGCCGATGCCGGCCAGGTAATCCGCGGGGCGTGCCATGGGTGGCCGAGGATAGCCCGGCCCACCCCCCGGAGGGAAGGCCACGCCCCCGGGAACCCTCGCTACTATTAGAAAAATGGAGTATTACTGAGAGGTGCCTGACAGACCGCGTCGCATACAGGTCGGCGGCGGGGGAGGGGAGTGGCGTGAACCAGCAGGACTATATCATGAGGATGATTGACCAGCTCGCGGTCTTCCTGGGTCGCATCATGTTCCACAAGGCTGCGGGCAATCTCGTCGAAGCCGGGAATGAGCTGGAAGCGACAGTCACGAACATGCTGGGCCTCGATCCGGAACTTTTCTTTTCCCTCCCCCCCGAGGCCCTCTCCGCCCTCATCGACACCAGTGCCGCTCCTGGCCCCGATACCTGGTATGTCGCAGGAGTCCTGCTGGCAGAGCAGGCGGACCTCCTCGAACGCGCCGCTGCACCCAGCATCGCTGCCCCTGGCGCTGGCGCCGAGGACAGGCGCATCCATGGCAGGAGGACCGGGGCTGTTTCCATGCTGCTGAAGGCCTGCCAGGCAGGAGCCGACCAGGCGAGGGTCCATGCCCGGATTGATGCCCTCGTCGCTTCCATCGAGTTCGAGGCTGCCGACCTTGGCCTCCTCAGGTCCTTGCTCCTCCACTATGAAGCAGACAGTCTTTATGGAAAGGCAGAGGATTTCCTCTTTATCCTCGCCGCTCTCGCCGGGGAGGAAGAGCATGGCTTCTGCCTGTCCTTCTATGACAGGCTGCTGCTCAAGGAGGACGGCGAACTTGCTCGAGGTGGGCTCCCGAGGACAGAAATCCTCGAAGGATTGCAGACCCTGAAGGGCCTGTGGATCTGTGGGATTTGCCCTGCCATTCCAGGCAGCAAGGGTGATTAATTATGAGTATCGTGCAACCTGTCGGCACGGCCGGCAGCGCGGACATCCGGCGGCCCACGGCAGCCTCCCTCCCTGTGCCACCGCGTGGATAGGATGAGCTGTGACTAAGCGCATCTCGCTGCTCCTCGGCGCTGGCGTCTCCGTCCTCGTGTTCGGCGCGGCCGCCTACACCATGGCAGTCAAATTCAAGGGACAGGATCCTGCTGCGCTGCTCGAAGGCTTTTCCCGCATCCCCCCCTGGCAGGTTGCAGTCGCTGCTGTCCTGACACTCCTCTCCTACGTAGCGCTGATCGGCTATGACCTGGTAGCCCTCCACTACATCGGCAAGCGTCTTCCCCTGCGCAAGGTCGCCCTCACCTCGATGGTCAGCTATGTCCTGAGCAACAACCTCGGCTTTACCCTCATCACGGGAAATGCGATCCGCTACCGGTATTATTCGCAGCAGGGACTGGGAGGACTCGAGATCGCCAAGGTGATCTCCATGTGCATTGCCACCTTCTGGGTCGGCCTCGCCTTCAGCGGGGGACTGGCCCTCGTCATTGCCCCTCCCGCGATTCCGGAGCCGCTGTCCGCCTGGATGAAGCCAGGCAGTGCCACGCTCATCGGCAGTGGCTTGATCGTAGTTGTGCTGGCCTATATCCTCCTCGCCCTGCGCCGTCGCGGGCCACTCAGGGTGATGGGACACGAAGTGCACTTCCCCAGCCCTGCCACCGCGCTTGCCCAGGTCCTCGTGGCACTCGTGGACTGGGTTCTCGCGGGCCTTGTCCTGTATGCGCTCCTGCCAACCCAAGGGGCTCCTGGCTTTCCCGCATTCTTCTCGATCTTCATGATCGCCCAGATCGCCGGACTCCTGAGCCATGTGCCCGCGGGCCTCGGTGTCTTCGACGCATGCATCCTCTGGGGACTCTCGCCGGGAATGGGGGATGCAACCCTCCTTGGCATCCTCCTTGCCTATCGTCTTATCTATTACCTGATTCCCCTCGTCCTCGGCTTCGCCGTCCACGGGATCCGGGAACTCGTCATGCACCGCCATTTCCTGGACCGGCTCCTTTCCTTCCTGCGTACCTTCGGTACACGCTTCGTCCCCAAGGTCTTCGCGCTGAGCGCGGTCATCTGGGGGATCGTGTCCATCCTTGTGGCCATCGAGTTCACGACTGCCCTCGACCTTCGCTGGGTCGATTTCACCTTCACCATCCACATCCTGGAGTACCGGAGTACCTCCAGGCTCTTCATCGGCATTGCCTTCCTTTTCCTCGCCCTCGGCGTGCGCAAGCGGAGCGACGTCATCCATCCAGTGGCAATCCTGGTGATGGCTGTCGAACTCGTCCTCTTCGCCTGGTTCCATATGCCCCTGGTCATGACGATCTACTTGTTCGTACTACTTATCATGTTTGTGCCCTCAGGATCCCACTTCGGCCGGAAAAGCCGGCTTACGCAGGAAGTCGGAAAACCGCTCTGGCTCCTGCTGGTGGGGCTCGCGGCAGCGCTATCCGCAGTCATGGTCGCATTCTTTCTGAGGTACGACCACATCGTGCGGCTGGAGAGCGATCTCTCCCATTCCCTCCTCCTGTTGTTTGTTGGAAATACTGTGCTTCTTTTCTCGGTACTCTATCTCCTCATCAAGCCGGCGCACCATGTGGTGGCCAGGCCGGGGATGGAAGAAATGGCCGAGGCCGAGGCCATTCTCGGGTCCTCCACCTCTTCGCTGGCGAACCTCGCCCTCCTGGGGGACAAGGCCTTCCTTTTCAGCGCCAGCAGGAAAAGCTTCATCATGTACGCGGTGCGCGGACGCAGCTGGGTAGCCATGGGCGACCCCATCGGCGACCCGGCCGAAGTGAACGAGGTAATCTGGAAATTCCGCGAACTCTGCGACTGCTACGACGGCATTCCCATTTTCTATGAAATCGACTGCAGCTACCTCGACCATTACATCGATCTCGGACTCGGGTTCTTCAAGATGGGCGAGGAGGCGCGCGTGCCTCTCGACAGCTTCTCGACTGCGGGCAAGGCCAACCAGGGCCTCCGCTATACGATGAACAAGCTGTCGCGGGAGGGTTTCACCTTCGAAGTCATTCCGGCATCGCAGGTTCCGGGCATACTGCCGGAACTCACCGGGATCTCGGACTCATGGCTCCAGGAAAAACAGGCAATTGAAAAGTCTTTTTCCCAGGGCCGCTTCGATCCCTCCTACATTTCCCGCTTCGACTGCGCCATCGTCAGGAAAGAGGGCGGCATCGTCGCTTTCGGCAACCTCTGGCCCGCCGGCTCGGGAGAGGAACTCAGGATCGATCTCATGCGCCAGCGCCGTGGGCTGCCGCACGGCATCATGGAGTTCCTGTTCGTGTCGCTCATGGAGTACGGGAAAGGGCGCGGTTTCCGCCACTTCAACCTCGGAATCGCTCCCCTGTCCGGTTTCGGCTACCATCCCCTGGCCTCCCGCTGGGACAAGGTCTGTTATTATATTTATAGTTATGTTGAAAAAATCTACAATTTCAAGGGACTTCGCCTGTACAAGGACAAGTTCAGTCCTCTATGGCACCCGGTCTACATCGCCATCCCCGTCACGCTCGCCGCCCCCTGGCACATATTCAAGATCGCCTTGTTGACCAGCTCGGGTTTCTGGGGGGTGTTCAGGAAATGATGGCACCGGGCCCATTTCCTTCTCCAGGACATTCGTTCTCCCCCCCCTTTCAGCCTGCCAAAACAGGGTCATCCCGCGCTGCGATAGTGTGGGTGTCTTGGCATAGAATAATTCTTTTGCCTTTTATCTGTCTCATTGGCTGTATTGGAGGACACTGAACTTTGGGACATATAGTCAGCCAAAAGCCTATCCTTAGAAGTCCTATTCCGTTAGGAAACTAGCAATTTTCAAATGAAGATCTTGCTAAGTCTATGTGCTTTATAGCTATAGGGCTTGTTGATGAACCCCTGACTGAGCTACGCCTTTCATCAATAATCTATCTTCTTACTCTTCCCCAATGGCTTATCAACGCCTAAACTTTTGAGTAGCCTTCCGACCTCGCAGTGGAGACAAAGCATGGGCGAACAACGAAAGACAATCCTCCTCGTTGAAGATGAGTTCCTGCTAGCCATGAACGAGAAGACCCAACTTGAAAAGTATGGCTATGCCGTCCTCATTGCTAATTCAGGCGAAAAAGCTGTTGAATTCACAAACGAGAAATCATCCATTGACCTGATCCTTATGGATATAAACCTCGGAAATGGGATAGACGGGACACAGGCCGCCGAAGCGATTCTGAAAGCCCATGACATCCCGATAGTCTTCCTCTCAAGCCATATCGAAAAAGATGTTGTTGAAAAGACTGAAAAGATTTCCTCTTATGGCTACGTTGTAAAAAACTCATCAATCACTGTTATTGACGCCTCAATAAAAATGGCGTTCAAGCTATATGAATCAAAAAAGACCCTTCTTACAAGCAATAGCAGGTATGAAAAAGCGCAACAAATAAGCCATATTGGAAGCTGGGAATATAATCCAAGCGATAATACTTTTTGGGGCGATGATGCAGGCAAGGTAATGTATGGATTTGATTTGGAAAAAGATGTATTTTCTTCCGACGAGGTAATGAATTGCGTAATGGATAAGGAATATGTAAATGGAGCCATGATAGACCTGTTGACAGAAAACAAGCCTTATAACATCAAGTTCGCCATACTCACAAAAGATACAAAAGAGATGAAGATCATACATTCCATAGCGCAAATAGGAAAAGATGGAAAGGTAACCGGCGTTTTGCGAAATATAACGAGCGAATACACACTGGAAAATGAACTTGCGCGTAATAGTTCCATTCTTAACGCTGTGCTGGACAACGCGCCAACGGGTATCTCTATTACCGACAAGACTCAAAGTCCAATCAAACATAACAAACGCCTTTGTGAAATCCTGCAACTGACCGAAGAAGAATATATCGACAAGAAATACTTGCAAAGGAGATATATAAGGAAGGATGGAACCCCCATATCGGTGAATGAGTTTCCCAGCAAGCGGGCTTTGGATGAAAAAAAGGCTGTTGGACCAATGGAGATAGGAATCATAAAGGAAGATGGTGGAACTATCTGGGTAAATGCGAGTGCTGCACCATTAGGCAATGACAATGCCATTGTGATGATAAATGACATTACAGAAATAATGGAAGGGATAGATATTAAGGAATATAAAAATCCTCTCTCCTCCCTTCTTTCGTCCGCTGTTCTTGATGCAATAGTAATGCTTGATGAAAACTTCTTGGTTTCGTATTGGAATATCTCCGCTGAAAAGATGTTTGGGTATTCTCAAGAAGATGTCATGGGAAAGGATCTCCATGAAATGATGGTTCCTGAAATATACGCAGAACGATATAGAAACGCACATGAACACTACAGGCGAACAGGCGAAGGAAATGCAATAAACCAGACTATCGATGCAGAAGTCATCCATAAAGACGGCCACATCGTTCTTGTTGAAATGTCCTTGTCTGCCCATAGGAAAAACAATGCCTGGCACTCGCTGGCAATAATGAGGGACATATCAAAAAGGAAAGCCATTGAATACCAACTGAATGACGCATTAGCGGAAAAAGAACTCATATTGAAAGAAGTGCATCATCGCATAAAGAACAATATGGGCATAGTCGCAAGTCTGCTTGCCCTTCAGGCAGCAAAAGCCTCTGACCCATCTGCGATTACGATTCTGCAGGATGCTGGCAACCGCATTCAGAACATGTCCATTCTTTATGACAAACTTTACCGGTCTGCGTCCTTCACGGAACTATCAATCAAAGACTATCTCTCAGGATTAGTGGATGAGATAATGGGCAATTTCCCTAATAGCCATATGGTGAAGGTTCTGAAACATATCCAGGATTTCAAATTGGATTCAAAGCGCCTGCAGACAATCGGAATCGTCATCAATGAACTCATAACAAATATCATGAAGTATGCATTTGTTGGAAAAAGTGCAGGAATGATCATCATCTCGGCCACTAATTTAAGCGGTCGAGTATCAATTTCCGTTCAAGATGATGGTAGCGGAATGCCTGAATCTGTCAGCTTCGAAGATTCAACAGGTTTTGGACTACAGCTTATTGATGGGCTGTCACGACAGTTGCATGGTGCGATTGGAATAGAACGAGTCAATGGCACTAAAATAATCCTTGAATTTCAGGAATAGCAGATTGCGGCAATCTACGGGAAGGACTGTAGTCTATGGCTTTTTTGTCTATGCGGAATTCTATGTGAACAAGGATACCGGAATGTGCGGTCTTCGCCCGTCGTCCCAGACCTTCCGAGCCACATCGCTCTTTTCCCATTTGGGCAACAAATGGGTAACATGCAAGGAATAATCTCAAAATCCGGTTTTCTGGTCTTTCGTTAAGTTGCTATTAAAAAATCATTTAGGCGATGCCCGGAGGGGGACTTGCCCTCCTGTCGCGATCATCCTGATCGCTCCTTCCGGGCCGCCTCGTCGCCCTGACGCGCACGTCCTTGTGCGCTTTCCGCCGCTATCGCGGCGCGGGCGACTCGGTTCAAGTCCCCCTCCGGGCAAAAAAAAACGCGCTGCTGCGCGTTTTCTCACTGCCCGGAGGGGGACTTGAACCCCCAAGCCAGTTACGGCACTAGAACCTGAATCTAGCGTGTCTGCCAATTTCACCATCCGGGCGAGAGAAGCGACATTATCTCGGAGGAGGATAAGGCGTCAATGGGAGGCATAGCGTCCCTACTGCGGGCTGACCTATACTCCCTCCATGGGGAAGCTCAGGATCACGCTCGCGGCGCGGATGGCGCTCATAGGAATAGCTGTTTTCGCGGCGACAGGCCTGCTCCAGTTCGAAGCCCTCGAACTCATCACCTCCCGCAGCTTCGGCGCCCTCGAGGACAGGGCAAGCTTCGCCCACGTCAGGCGTACCTTGAGGGTCATCGAAGGTGAGAAATCGAGCCTCCTTGCCCTTGTTGCCGAAAACGCGATCCGGGACGACATGCTCACTGTTGTAAGGAAGCAGGATATCAGCGGCCTTTCTGGCCTCTTGCACACTGAATGGATAGAACGATCTGGCCTGGATCTCATCCAGCTCCGGGCGGAGGATGGCGAGGCGATCTGGTCCGGGATGCGTGACTCAGTAGGCGGCAGCTTTTCCCCCTGTCCGGTCGATTCCTTGCCGAATCTCGCCATCCCCACGACCTACGGGAAGGACGGATTCACCCTCATCATGCAGTCCCCCAGGGGAGCCCTGATTCTGGCAGGCATGCCTGTGCGCGATACGGCGATGCGGGAGAAGGGGCAGGGTCTCCTCCTGTTTGGACGCTATCTCGCAGGGGAGCCGATGGCCCGGATCGGCGAGATAGCCCAGCTTCGGATCGGCCTGATGCTCTGGAGATCCGAGGGGGGCAGGCGCTCGATCCAGGGACCGGAGGGCCTGTTTTTTGTCCTGGACGAGGGAGAGCAGCGGACCCTCGATATTCCCCTCATAGCTGGGGGGGCCACTCCGGGAATAGCGCTGCGCATCGTCTACCGCCCTGACGCCGCTCCCGCTGCCCGCACCCTCATCCTCCAGGCTGGTACCGCCTATGTCGCGGCGATCATCCTGGCATTGCTTGGCTTGTCACTCGCGCTCACGAGGCTGGTCATCAAGCCGATCTGGAAGCTCGCGCATCATTTGACGAGGGCTGTTGCAGGCGCGGTGGATGCTCCGCTCGGAATCGGACTGGCTGCGGGTCGCCTTGATGAGATCGGCATCCTCGCCGATCGCGTCGATGGCCTCATCGAGGCCGAGCGTCAGCGCAATGAGGAACTCGCCGCCCTCAATCGTGAGCTTGCCCTTCACGCCTCGACCGACTCGCTTACAGGCCTTGCAAACCGTCGATGCTTTACCGACCGCCTGGACAGTGAAAGGAAGCGCCTGATCAGGGAGCGGCACGGGCTCCCCCCCATAATGATGGCCTTCGTCATGTGCGACATCGACTTTTTCAAGAAGTACAACGATCGCTACGGGCACCAGGATGGAGATTCCTGCCTGAGGGCTGTAGCGGCGGCGATAGCGGGCTCACTCAAGCGGCCGACTGATCTCGCTTCCCGGCACGGGGGCGAGGAGTTCCTTGTGATGCTCCCGGGTACCTCGGAGGATGGCGCACTGGTACTTGCTGAGCTAATCCGGAAGGAGGTTGAGTCCCTCGCCATCCCCCACGAGGATTCGCCCATTTCGCATTTTGTCACGCTCAGTCTTGGCGTGGCGGCGATGGATGTAAGCCTGGATTTTGATACTGCCACACTTTTCTCGCGTGCCGATTCTGCCCTGTACCGGGCCAAGACGAGCGGGCGGAACCGGGTTGTCGGGGCGAGTTCGATGGAGGAAGGCAGCGGGGAGGCGGGCGACCCTTCCTAGGCCTTCTCCTCGGGATAGTTTTCCAGCCCTGCTACACTTTTAGCACTTTTCCAATATTCGAAACGGCGTTTTGAATCTTGCCCTCAAGGGAGAAGGGGTCTATGATCGGCCCGGATCGAGAAGCGAGGTATCATGGCAACTGAAACAGTGATGGGCGACGAAGCGATCGCCTTGGGCGCCCTCCACGCGGGCATATCCTCGGCGTATGCCTACCCCGGCACGCCTTCCACCGAAATCATGGAGTCCTTCCAGGCATGGAAGGCCGCAGGAGCAGCTCCAGGATCGGCTCCCGGATCGGCCGGAGGCTCCCTGGACAGCCTTGTCGCCCAGTGGTGCTCCAACGAGAAGACAGCCTACGAGTCGGCCCTAGGGGCATCCTTTGCCGGCAGGCGGGTCATGGTTTCGATGAAGCACGTCGGCCTCAACGTAGCGGCTGATCCCTTCATCAACTCTGCCTTAGTCAAGATAAACGGGGGGCTCGTCGTAGTGGTTGCCGACGACCCGGGCATGCACTCCAGCCAGGACGAGCAGGACTCGCGGGTCTTCGCCGATTTTGCCCGGATGCCCTGCTTCGAGCCGGCCACCCAGCAGGAAGCCTATGACATGACGCGGGAAGCCTTCGATTTCTCGGAGGAGCACGAGGTTCCCGTCCTCATGCGGATCACGACACGGCTCGCACACTCGCGCTCGATCATCGAGGCGCGGCCCGCGCGGGCGGTGAACCCCATGCACAAGACCACTGACACCAAGGGCTGGATCCTCATGCCTGCGATGGCACGGCAGCGCTGGAAGGGCCTGCTTGCAAAGCAGGAGGCCTTCAGGACGCGCTCGGAAGAGGCTGCGGTCCTCGCCCTGGCGGGCAGGAAGCTTGGCGTGATCGCCTGCGGCCTGGCGCGCCAGTACCTCGCCGAGAACCTCGCGGACTTCGCTGCCAGTGCGGGTGGAATGCCCTCGGTACTTTCCATCAATTCCTACCCCGTACCAGTTGCGAAGATCCGCGCCCTGGCCGCCGCAGTCGACAGGATCCTCGTCCTCGAGGAGGGCTACCCCTACGTCGAGGACCAGCTTCGCGGTGTCTTCGGGGGACCCGTACCAATTGCCGGCAAACGCTCGGGCGAGCTTCCCCTCGACGGGGAGCTGTCGCCCGACCTCGTGCGCAAAGCCCTGGGCCTGCCCGCCCGCGAGGGTTTCGCCCCGAGCGCCCTCGTGGCCCCGGGCCGGCCGCCCCAGTTCTGCCAGGGCTGCCCGCACGCCGATTCCTACACGGCCCTCAAGGAAGCCCTGTCCGACTACCCCTTGTTCTCGGTCAACTCGGACATCGGCTGCTATACGCTCGCTGCCCTCCCGCCCTGGAACGCCATCGAATCCTGCGTCGACATGGGCGCCTCGGTGGGCATGGCGCGCGGTGCCTCGGGCGCTGGCCTGAGCCCGGCGGTAGCGGCCATAGGAGACTCGACCTTCTACCACTCGGGACTGCCCAACCTCGTCGATGCCGTCTCCCATGGCACTGACATCACGCTCCTGATCCTGGACAACGACACGACGGGCATGACGGGGGCGCAGCCGACCATAGCACCCTCCTCGAGGCTCGTGCCCGTCCTCGAGGGCATCGGCGTCGACCCGGCCCACATCCGCGTGCTCCGGGCCCACCGGACCGAGCACGCCGCCAACGTCGCCGCCATCAAGGAGGAACTCGCTCACAGGGGACCCTCGGTGGTGCTGCTCGTGCGCGAGTGCATCGAATGGATGAAGAAGGCGAGGAACGCATGAACTATGACATGATTCTCGCCGGTGTCGGCGGCCAGGGTGGCATCTCGGTCTCGATCGTGATCGCGAAGGCGGCCATGGCCGAGGGCCTCAGGGTCAAGCAGTCAGAGGTACACGGCATGGCGCAGCGGGGAGGGGAGGTACTCGCCCACCTCCGGATTTCCGACAGCGAGCCCGCGAGCCCGACCATCCCCCTTGGCACAGCCTCGCTCCTGATTGCCTTCGAGCCCCTCGAAGCCCTCCGCTACCTGCCCTGGCTCTCGGCCAAAGCAGGCTCGGTGATCTCTGCAATCGCCCCCATCAAAAACATTCCCAATTACCCCGATATCGAAGCCGTCCTGTCCGCGATTCGGTCCCTGCCACGGGCGAGGCTCCTCGACGCGGATGCCCTCGCCCGCGAGGCGGGCAACGCCCGTGCGGCCAACATGGTCCTCGTCGGAGCGGCCTCCTGGCTCCTCCCCCTCCCTGTGGAACGCCTCGAGGCGGCCATCGGGGAAGTCTTCGCGAGGAAGGGCCAGGCGCTCGTGGATGTCAACCTGGCAGCCTTCAGGAAGGGCCGTGATGCAGCACGCTGATAGTGTCGGCAGGCTCGCCGCCCTCGGCACTCTGGCCGAAGGTTTCGCAGCGAGGGCACAAGCCGAGGGCCGCGATGCCCTGACCGACCTCGAGGGGCTCGAGCTTTTGGCCGCCATGGGTGTAGAGCGCCCCTTCTACCGCCTCGCGCGCAACCCGGGCGAGGGGAGGGCAGCAGCCCTCGACGCTGCGGCCACAGGGGCCCGCAAGCTCGTCGTAAAGGTCGTGAGCCCTGAAATCCTCCACAAGACCGAGGTCCGGGGAGTCCTGGTCGTGGAGCATCCGGAGGCCGAGGGCCTCGCGGACAGGGTCGAGGCAGCGGTGGCCGACATGGCAGCGCGCTTTGCCGGCAAGCATGTCGAGGGCTACACGGTCAACGAATTCATCGACTACGAAAGCCGCATCGGTCACGAACTCATCGTCGGCTACCGTTTTGCCGCCGATTTCGGTGCAATTGTCAGTTTCGGCGCCGGAGGTGTTTTCACCGAGCATCTGGCTAAGTCCTTCCGGGAGGGAGCCTCGACAGCCTTCTTCTCCCCCTTGACGGCGGATCGCGCCTCGGTGGAGCGCGTGCTCACCGACAACGCGATCTGTGTCCTGGCCTCGGGCGGGCTCCGCGGAACGCGGCCGGCCATAGCCTTCGGGAAGATCGTCAGTATTGTGATGGCCTTCCTCGACGCAGCCCCGGTGCTGGCCCTGGCCGGCATCACCGAGTTCGAGGTCAATCCCTTCGTGATCTCGCTGCGCCCAGGATCGCCCGACGCCGTCCTGGTGGCCCTGGACATCCTTGTCAAGGTCGGCGACGTTTCCCTGTCCGGCGCCCTCGGGATCCAGGAGGGCAGGGGGCTCGTCAACCTCGCCCAGTCGCAGCGTCCCGTCTCCAAGATCGACCGACTCCTCTGTCCGGCGAGTGCCGCGGTAATCGGTGTCTCCGAAAAGGGCATGAACAACGGGCGGATCATCCTGAACAACCTGATCCAGGACGGCTTTGACCGGAAGCGGCTCTATATCGTCAAGCCAGGCCTCGCCGAGCTCGATGGATGCCGCTGCGTTCCCGACATCGCCAGCCTCCCTGAGAAGGTGGATCTCCTTGTATTGGTGATACCTGCAGCCCAGGCTGCAGAGGCCATAGCCCTCCTGGCAGAGCTCGACAAGGCCGAGTCGGTCATCGTGATTCCCGGAGGACTCGAGGAAAAGGGCGGTACCGAAGCCATCGTGACCCGTATGCGCGAAGCCCTCGCGCGCTCGCGCATGCGCCTGCACGACGGTTGCTCGGGAGGGCCCCTCATCAATGGAGGCAATTGCCTCGGTATCCGCTCCGTCCCGGGCCGCTTCAACACCCTCTTCATCCCCGGCTACAAGCTGCCCATGCCCAGGGGCGAGGTGGCTCCCGTGGCAGTGCTCTCGCAGTCGGGAGCCTTCGCCATCTGCCGCGTTTCGAAGCACGCCCAGCTCAATCCCAAATATGTCATCACCGTCGGAAACCAGATGGACCTCACCGTCGGCGACTACCTCGAACACCTGGCTCGTGACCGGGAACTGGAGATCTTCGCGGTCTACGTCGAGGGCTTCAAGCCCCTCGATGGCGCAAAGCTTCTCTGCGCTGCCCGCGATATCGTGGCCTCGGGCCGGAGCCTGATCTTCTATCGGGCGGGCCGCACGGCAGCGGGGGCGGCGGCGAGCGCAAGCCACACCGCGAGCATTGCGGGCGACTGGCCGGTCACGAGGGCCCTCCTCGAGGGAGTGGGCGCAGTGGTTGCCGAGACCCTTGACGACTTCGATGATGCCCTTTCCACCTTCCATCTGCTTCGTAAAAAGAGGCGGCCGACCGCTGCCGCTCCGACCCTTGGTGCGGTCTCCAACGCGGGTTTCGAGTGCGTGGCCTTTGCCGACAACCTCGGCTCGCTCAGGCTCGGCACCTATGCCCAAAAGACGGTGTCGAAGCTCCAGAGGATCTTCGCCGATGCCAGGATCAGCGAGATCGTCGATGTTCACAACCCCATCGATCTCACGCCCATGGCCGGTGACCTGGCCTACGAGGAGAGCCTCCGGGCAACCCTGGAAGACCCGGGCATGGACTCAGGCATCGTGGGGATCGTGCCCTTGACGGTCATGATGAATACCCTGGCCGCTGACCCTGGAACGCACGGGGAGGATGTCAGCCGCGACGATTCCATCGCCGCGCGATACGGGGCCCTGATGCGGGAAAATGACAAGCCCTGGGTCGCGGTAGTAGACTCCGGTGCCTTGTACGATCCGCTGACGTGGGCCCTCACGGCCCAGGGCGTACCGACCTTCAGGACGGCTGACCGCGCCCTTGCGATGCTCAACCTCTGGATTTCCAGGGGTCCAGGGGGCGGGTGAGGACAGGCCAGGGAGGGTCTCGCCTGTCCCTGGTTCTTGTCCGCCTGGCAAGCCCGCGCTATAGTTGACCCATGCGGGGCGCCGATGACAGGCGCCGCATATGGAGGAACGTCTCTGAGCGCCAAACCAGGAATCATCCAGTTCTTCAACCGCGAGCTTTCGTGGCTCGAGTTCAACGCCCGCGTCCTGGAGGAGGCCCTCGATCCCGCCAATCCCCTTCTCGAGCGCCTGAAGTTCCTCTCGATCGTTTCAACCAATTTCGATGAATTTTTCATGGTGCGCGTAGCGGCCCTGAAGGCAGCCCTGCGGTCGGGCGATCTCGGCTCCGATGCATCGGGACAGACGCCGGAGACCCTGCTCGGAGCCATAGCGGAGCGATCTGGCTCCATCTACGAGAGGCAGTACCGCTGTCTCCGGACCGAGCTCCTGCCTGCCCTCGCGGCAGCGGGCATCACCCTCGTGGAAAGCTCGCGCTGGACTCCCCAGGACCGCCGCTTCCTCGAGGGCAAATTCATGGATTCGATCTTCCCCGTCCTCACTCCCCTGGCTGTCGAGGAGGACCGGGAATTCCCGACGACGGGCAACCTGCGTGTCCACGCCGCCTTCTCGCTCAGCCGCACCAGGGCGGAGGGGGGCGCCGGCGCCAGGGCGGACGAGACTGCCGGCGATGCCGCCTGCTTCGGTGCCGACGACGGGGGCCCGCGCCTCGCAGTCGTCCAGATTCCTCCTAATTGTGACAAATTCATCCGCATGCCCGGCGAGGGGCCGGGCTTGAGGCTCGCACTGATCGACGACCTGGTCGAGCGTTTTGGCGGCGCGCTGTTTCCGGGCTGGACCGTGGAGGAGACCCTCCTCTTCAAGGTCATCCGTGACGCCGATTCCGGGGTCGACGAGGAGCGCGACGACGATTTCGTGGCTGCCATGGAAGAGCTGCTCGCCGGCCGGCAGAACTCCTGGCCCGTCCATCTCGTGGTCTCCGACCACGCCTGCCCCCTTGTGGACCGCATCGTCGCTGCGCTGGGCTTTGGCGAAGACGACATCACGCGTGTACAGGGTCCCGTCGAGCTCAGGAGCTTCATGGAACTCGCGAGCTCCGAAAGCCTCGGCGGCGGACCGGCCTTTGCGGCGCTGCGCTACGAATCCTGGCCGCCGGTGCCCTCCTTCGAGGTACCCGAGGGCTCGAGCATCTGGGAGGAGATCGCCAAGGCCGACCGCCTCGTCCACCTTCCCTGGGAGTCCTTCGACCCGGTGATAAAGTTCCTCGAGGCAGCAGCCGACGATCCCCAGGTACTGGCGATCAGGATGACCCTCTACAGGACTTCCGGCAACTCGCCCATCGTGCGTGCCCTCACCAGGGCCGCGCGAAACGGCAGGCAGGTCACTGTCGTCATGGAGCTCAAGGCCCGTTTCGACGAGGAGCGCAACATCGCCTGGGCCAACCGGCTCGAGCAGGCAGGAGCCATAGTCACCTGCGGTGTGGCGCGGCTCAAGGTCCACGCGAAGGCTGTCCTCGTCGTCCGGCGCGAGGAAGGCGGGATGATACGGCGCTATCTGCACCTGTCTACGGGCAATTACAACGAAAGGACGGCGAGGCTCTACACCGACCTCTCGCTGTTCACCTGCAACGAGGAGCTCTGCCGCGACGCCTCGGGCTTTTTCAACATGCTTACCGGATGGTCCGCTGCCCGCGACTTCAGCCGCCTTGTGGCCGCGCCCTTTGCCCTCAAGACCGAGCTCATCGCCCTCATCGAGCGGGAGATCCAGCGTTCTTCCCCGGAGATTCCGGGCCTCATCCAGGTCAAGCTCAACGCCCTCGCCGACATCGATGTCATCAAGGCGCTCTACCGTGCGAGCCAGGCTGGCGTACGGGTGAGGCTCAATGTCAGGGGAGTCTGCCTCCTCAAGCCCGGCCTGAGGGGCCTCTCGGAGAACATCCAGGTCGTGAGTGTCGTCGGCCGTTTCCTCGAGCATACGCGCATCATGAGATTCGGGAACGGAGGCAACGAGGAAATCTACCTCTCGAGCGCCGACTGGATGTCGCGCAACCTTGAGAAGCGCGTCGAACTCATGTTCCCCCTCCTCGATCCCCGCATCAGGGAGAGGGTCGCCGGCATCCTCGACGCGTATTTCCGCGACGACGCGAAGGCCCGGAAGCTCGGCCCCGATGGCCTGTGGAAGCGCGTCCCGCGGGGTGGCTCGGCCTATTCTGCCCAGGACGATTTCCATGAGGAGGCCAGGAGGCGACACGAGCTGGAGGAACGGAACGACCGCGAGGAGCTTGTCGTGCGGCGCCTCCCGGGGACCGAGGGATGAAACGCGCCTGCGTCTTTCTCGCCGAGGGCTTCGAGGAAGTCGAGGCCCTCACGCCCGTCGACTACCTCAGGCGCTCTGGTGTCGAGGTCACGACCCTCGCCATCGGCAGCCTCCGCGTCACCGGTTCGCACGGCATCGAGGTCCTTGCGGACCTGTCCGTGGCACAGGCCCTGGCCATGGGCGAAGCCACGGACAGGGGGGGCAGCTGGGACGCGGTGGTGGTGCCGGGGGGGCAGCCGGGCTCGCGCAACATCGCGGCATCAAAAGAAGCAACTGCGATAATCCTGCATCAGGCGGCCCGTGGCGGGCTCGTGGCGGCCATCTGCGCGGCGCCGGCTGTGGTGCTCCACGGTGCCTGTGGCCTCCTGGCCGGCCGCCGCTTCACCGGCTATCCCGGGACAGAGGCTTCCGTGACCGGGGCGACCTTCGTGCCCGACCGCGTTGTTGTTGACGGCAACTTCGTCACCGCGCGGGCAGCGGGCGCTGCGGGGGAATTCTCCGTCGCGATCGTGGAGGCCCTCCTCGGGAGGGAGGCCGCCCGGGAACTCGCCGGAAAGGTACTACTTGGTTGAAGCCTGCAGGGGCGGTCCCGCGGCACCCTGACCCTGGCTGGCGCCCTGGTCCTCGCCTGGTCCGTCGGGAGGCTGGTCAGTGGCCTTCATTTCCTCGTCGAGCGCGACCCTGATTGAGCGCATCGCGATGGCCTTGCCCCCCTCGTCGATGTCGATCACGCAGCCCTGGAGCTCGAGGCCGGCCGTCCCGTCCTTGGCCCAGGCCGGCACGCCGGTGAGGTACTCCCGGATCCGGGTCGCCGGATCGAGCCCGCCGACCGACATCATGGAGCCGGTGCGGCCGGCGTCGGTGATGGACGCGGTCCCGGCGCGCGATACGCGCGCGTCGGCGGTCTGGGTCTTGCCATGCGAGCCGATCACGGCAGTGAGGGCCCCGTCGGCGTGGTAGGCCATGGTCTCCTTCTCGGCCGTCGTCGCGGCGTGGAAGTCGAGGATCACGGTGCGTGTTTCCTCGTGGGCCTTGCGGGCTATGTCGCTCATCGCGTGGAAGGGATTGGCGAGGTGGACCCGGGGGAAGCCGGCCTGCCCGAGGAGGCTGATCACCGCTACGGGTCCCTTGGGAGTCGAGAAGACCTTCCAGCCCCGTCCCGGGTTCGAGTGCGGATAGTTGGCCGGCCTGAGGATGTAGGAAGCCTGGCCGAGGTGCTCCACGATGTCTTTCTTATAGTAGGTACATTCCCCGAGGGTGATGACCTCGAGGCCGAGCTTCCGGAGGTAGACCGCATGCTGGCGGCCGATGCCCGCTCCTCCCGTGGCCGAGTCGGCGTTGCCGATCACGAAGTCAATGGAGTTCTCCTTCCGGAACTTCGAAAGGAGCCGTTTCACCACGAAGACGCCGGACTTGCCGACTATCTCCCCGACATACAGTATGCGCATTCCCACCGGGCGAGGGTATCGGAAGCCGCCTCGCTGATCAAGGTGCCGCATCAGGCGGGCCCGGGCGGCAGGAGGCCCCTCCACTTGACCAAAGCTGTCGTGCCGGATAAGTCTATTTGTCCTTTCCCGGGGTCGCGATCCTGCCGCCCCGTCAGCGGAACAACAGTTGCTGGAGTTCACGACCAGCGCCCGAGGAGGCTTCAATGCGCGAGAAACTCAATACAGGCTTTGCGGAAATGTTCAAGAATGGCGTCATCATGGACGTGACCAACCCCGAGCAGGCACGGATAGCGGAGGCGGCTGGCGCCTGTGCCGTCATGGCCCTCGAGCGCGTGCCCTCCGATATCCGCCGCGACGGCGGTGTGGCCCGCATGAGCGATCCGAAGATGATCCGCGAGATCATGGCTGCCGTCTCCATCCCGGTAATGGCCAAGGTCCGCATCGGCCACCTGGCAGAGGCTAAGATCCTCGAGGCCATCGGCGTCGACTTCATCGACGAGTCCGAGGTCCTGACGCCGGCTGACGAGGAGGCCCATGTCGACAAGACGGCCTACTCGGTGCCCTTCGTATGCGGTGCCCGCGATCTCGGGGAGGCCCTGCGACGCGTCAACGAGGGTGCCTCGATGATCCGCACCAAGGGTGAGGCTGGTACGGGCAACGTGGTCGAGGCGGTGCGCCATATCAAGACCGTCAGCCGCCAGATCCTCGAACTCAAGGGACTCGACGAGGCCGGCCTCGAGAAGAAGGCCAATGAGTACCGTGTTCCCCTCGCCCTCGTGAAAAAGGTCCAGAAAGCCGGTCGCCTACCGGTCGTCACCTTTGTTGCCGGCGGCATCGCCACCCCTGCAGACGCCGCCCTCATGATGATGCTCGGTTCGGAGGGCTGCTTTGTCGGCTCTGGCATCTTCAAGTCCTCCAACCCAGCGGTTACAGCCAAGGCCATCGTCCAGGCTGTCATCAACTGGCAGGATCCGGCCAGGCTCGCCGAGCTCTCGGAGGGCCTCGGAGAGGCCATGCGCGGCCTGGAGATGAAGGGCCTCGAGACCAAGCTCGCGGAGCGGGGCTGGTAAGCTTGAAGATTGGAGTCCTGGCCCTCCAGGGAGCCATACAGGATCACGAGCGGGTCCTGCGCAGGCTCGGGGCCGTGACCGTACAGGTCAGGCATCCCTCGGACCTCGAGGGCCTTCGGGGCCTCATACTTCCCGGTGGCGAAAGTACGGTAATGGCCATGTATCTCCGCGAGTACGGGCTTGACTCGGCTATCCGTGCCCGGGTCGTGGATGGCCTGTCCGTATTCGGGGTCTGCGCCGGAGCCATCCTCCTCTGCACCGAGGTGGAGGGCCCTGAAGGGGTCGTCTCCGGCGCCCTTGCCCTCCTCGGGGTCCGGGCCATCCGGAACGCCTACGGCCGACAGCTGTCCAGCTTCGAGGAGCCGGTGGACTTCGAAGGCAGCCCCTTTCCTGGCATCTACATCAGGGCGCCGCGGTTCATTCCAATTGGTTCCACCGAGGTCCTCGGTCGCAGGCCTCCAGCCCGGGGCGGCGAGCCCGTCCTCCTCAGGCAGGCCGGAATCCTCGCGGCCTCCTTCCATCCCGAGCTGTCGGGAAATGACGGCATCCACAGGATGTTCCTGCAGTCCTGCAAGAGCTGATCCAGATGCGGCTGGCATGGCCGAGGCATCACCTCGGCTTGAGCCTCCCGATCGTCCATACCGTGAAGTTGACCAGGTCGCCCCCGCGGTCCTGCGACAGTTCCCAGAAGAAGACGCCTCCGAGCCCCTTGTCCGCGACGAGTTCCACCTTCTCGGTCACCGAGCGGCCGTCGTCATAGCTCACGAAGAGACCCGTGTCCGGCTGGTACAGGTAGGGAGCGTGGGCTCCCTCGTCCCAATTGGGATGAGTGCCTCCCGCGACGAGGCGCTGCACCGAGGCATAGTCCATGACGCCTGTGTCCTTGATTGTCGCCTTTGGTACCTTGGCTGTGAACAGGGGCTTTTTCAGGCCGACAGCGAGCTGGGCTCCGATGCCGTACAGGGGGATCCCGATGTGCAGCTTCCGGGGATCCATCCCCCGCTCGATGTAGTACTGGACCGCGCCGGCTACATTCATTTTCTTGGTCGCCTCCCACTTGAAGCCCGGATCCTCGGGGCTTGCGAACAGCGGGGCGAGGTGGCCGCTCGTCGCGTCCCAGGCCCCGTGATAGTCGTAGGTCATGATGTTGAGGAAATCGACGATTGCGGCCAGATCGCCGATTTCGAGGTACTTGCCGTAGCCCGGGTTCGGACTCACGGTGAGTCCGAGGTAGTACTTCCTCCCGTCGGCCAGAGCGGCGGCATCGAAGGCCCGGCGCATCTCCCCGAGGAGCTTGGTCAACCTGCGGCCATCCTCGGGATCGTGCGGAACGCCTGGCTGTCCCCCCGTCACGGGAAACTCCCAGTCGAGGTCGAGGCCGTCAAAGCCGTACTTCTGCATGAAGGCCAGGGCTGAATCGATAAAAACCTTGCGCGTTGCCAGGGTGGCGACCATCGGGCTGAACATGTCTGACATGTTACCCCCGCCAACGCTGCCTATGACCCGGAGTTTCGGGTTCTGCTCCTTCAGGAGCTGGAGCTGGGCGAAACTGCCGTGATAGCCGAGCTTCGGAGGATCGTCAGGCAGCTTTTTCACGATGTCCGCGTTCCTGTCGTAGAAGGTAAGGGTGGAATCGGCATCGATCTTGAGGAAGGCGTAATAGATAGTTGTCAGTTTCGAGGCGGGTATATCGGCCACCTGGTAATCGCGTTTGGCATAGATGTTGTTGCTGGCAAAGTAGCCTCCGACTCCGATCTCGGGAAGGACTTTGGCCGGTGGGGGTGGCGTCGCTGCGGGACTGGGAGCGGGTTCGGGACGGACGACCGTAGCCAGGGGAGGCTTCGACGCCGGAGCTGTCGCACAGCCGGCAAAGGCCAGCACGAGCAGGGGCACAAGCAGAGGAATGCTGTGGCGCATCAGTGGCCCTCCTTAGGGTAGCCGGCTCTTGAATCGCGGGGGAGGAGCGCCGGATATCTAGAATGTCGTGCATGCCCGGCGCTGCCGCAATGCCTGAGTCCTCTGGTCCTGGCATGTCGAAGTCCGTTTTTCCCTTTACTTTTGGGGTGGTTTGCTTCAAGATACCATAGGCATATTTGCCAAGGAGGTTTAGATGAAGAAACTGTTGACTGCGCTCGCGGTTGGCTTCTCCTGCGTGCTTGCCATTGGAGCCCAGGCAAAGAACGGTCCGATCGTGGACAAGGTCATCTTCGATGTCAGGATGGATCGCACCATCGGCTGGAAGGACGTAGTGGCCGGCAAGACCGATGTATTCACCGAGAACCTCGGCGGAAAGGACTACAAGTCCATCCCCGACGCCGATCTCGCCAAACTTTCGACGTATAATGCTCCCGGCACCTACTGGGAACTCACCTTCAACCCGGTTCCGAACAAGGCCCCTTACCAGGTCACCACGAAGGAAGGCAAGACCTTCTTCAACCCCTTTGCCATCCGCGAAGTCCGCTTTGCAATCAACTTCCTCGTTGACCGCAAGAAGGTCGTCGACGAGATCATGCTTGGCATGGGCGATCCCATGACCACCGCCATGACCCCTGGTCAGCCCGGTACCTACAAGTACGACCTTGTGGCTTCCAAGCTCGGCATCAGCGCGCGTGGCAACGAGAAGAAAGGCATCGATGACATCACCGCTGCCCTGACCGCTGCCTCGAAGCTCCCCGACAACGCCGGCAAGCTCAAGAAGGTCGGCCAGTTCTGGCAGTTCGATGGCGAGGACATCGCCATCAACTTCATGATGCGTGTCGACGATGCCTCCGGTCGCCTCCTTGAGGGCCGCTACGTCGCCGACCAGATCGAGAAGGCTGGCATCAAGGTCAACCGCCTTGAGTGGGACCGTACCAAGTGCATCAAGACCCAGACAGCAACCGACCCCGCCGACTACCTCTGGAACATCTACACCGGTGGCTGGGGTGGCGGTGGAATGCGCGAGTACTGGGACACCAACATCTCCCAGATGTACGCACCCTACTACACCAACATGCCCGGCTGGGGCGAGTCCACGTTCTGGAACTACAGCAACGACGAGATCGACAAGATTGCCCAGACCAACATCAACGGCTGGTTCCTCACCGCCGACGAGTACTGGAAGGGCAACGAGAAGGTCGTCAGCCTGGCCCTCCAGGAAGCAGTCCGTGTCTTCATCGCCTCCGCGAAGACCTCTCAGGTGTCCAACAAGGACCGCTTCAATGCCCGCATGGCCTATGGCCTCGGCATCGGTCTTGACACCTACTCCGTGCGCACCGCTGACGTAAAGCCGGATGCCGATGGCCCGAACAAGGGCCAGAAAGTTCTCCGCGCTACCCAGTTCTCCGCCCGCGGCGGCCTCTTCATGAGCGCCCTCGATCCGGTTGGCGTCGATGGCTTCAACGGCACCTACGAGAACATGATCTTCAACAATGCCACTGACCAGGTGGTGATGTACTCCTCGAGCTCGGCCAAGCCGATCGCGGTCATGGCCAAGTACGACCTCAAGAACGCAGTCACCCAGGTCAAGGCCGTTCCGAACGACAAGCCCCTCGGTCTCGTGGCTGTCGACAAGACTGCACTGATCTATGACTCCGGCAAGAAGGACTGGGTCACTGGCGTCGAGTACAAGAACGCAGATGGCAAGCATTCCTACGCCCCCAATGCTGCAATAGTTTCCTACTCCAAGCTCAGCAATGTCAGCCTCGTGCCCTTTACCTGGCACGATGGAAACAAGGCCGACGTTTCCGACTCCATGTACAGCATCGCCTTCGGCTACGAGTGGACGAACAAGGACGGCGACAGCGACAAGCTCTATGACGAGTCCCTCGCCTCCCAGTGGTCCGCAAGCCTCCCCGTATTCAAGGGCGTCGTCCTCAACAAGGATGGAAGCTTTTCGACCTACTTCGATTACAACTTCCCGATGGATATGGCTTATGTAGCCGCCACCGGCGCTGGCTACATCGATCCCAAGTCCGCGAACCCTGGCCGTCAGACAGTCGTCGAGTGGCCGGTCATCGAAGCCCTCGTCAAGATGGTTACCGAAGGTTCCAAGTCCGGCGAGGCCTATAGCTTCTCCAGCGATGGCGCCTCTACAGAAGTCGATGTCTCCGTGCCCAAGTGCGTAACCGACCTCAAGGCCAAGCTCCAGGACATGATGGCAGAGAAGTATGTCCCCGTCTCCATCAAGAAGTGGGTCACTCCCGACCAGGCAGTCGCGCGCTACAAGAACGCGATCGCCTTCATCGACAAGTATGGCCATGGCTACATCTCCAATGGCCCCTTCATCGTGTCCAAGATCGACACCACCGCCAACTACGTCGAGCTGACCGCCAACCGCAGCTACCCCCTCAAGTCCGACTACTTCGGCAAGGCTTTTGCGGCTACGATCACGCGCATCGACAACGTGGTGGCTCCCGCGACCGCCCAGAAGACCAAGGACATCACGATCGACGTGACTGTCTCTGCCCAGGTCTTCCCGAACGACACCGCCACTGCCGCCGACAAGAGCGCCAAGGTCACGGTGACCATGGTCAAGTCCGACGGAAGCGAGAAGGTCTATAACGGTACCTTCGTCAAGGCCGGTGCCTTCCAGGTCAAGATCCCCGCAGCCGACCTCGGCAAGCTCAGTGCCGGCGCCTACACCCTCGTGGTGCAGTCCTTCATCGGCAGCGAAGCTCCCTCCGTTCTCCCGTCCACCCTCGTTCTCTTCTAAGCTAAGCCAAGCACGCGGCGTCGCCCCCCGGGGCGACGCCGCACTTCTTCTTTCCGGCCCTTGGCGCATACTGCCGACGCTGCGATCCCCCTCGCGGAAACCCCGGTCGGAAAATCAAACAGGTGGGTATATGTACAAGTGGTTCGCGGTAAAGCGTATATTGAAGGGCGTTGTAATATACGCGATCACCATATTCCTGCTCTCGGCCCTGTTCAACACCGTCAGCGAGGCGACCCAGCGAAGCCAGATCGAGGAACAGATCCGCCTCGAGCAGACAAGGCTCAAGAACCTCTTGCCCGCCCAGATCCAGGCCTTCCAGGTCGAGCGAAGGGCCAACCTCATCAGGCAATTCAAGCTCGACAGGCCGATCGTCGAGCGGATCATTTTCAGGACTGCCTCGATCCTCACCTTCAACTTCGGCAAATCCATGACGATCACCTCTTCCAAGGGAGAGCGTGACGTCAGCAAGATAATCAGCGAGACCATACCGAGGTCCCTCATCCTTTTTGTGGTGGCCGCAGCGATAGAGATAGCTTTCGGCATCTTCCTCGGGCTCAAGCAGGCGCAGAAGCCCGGCGGAAAGCTCGATCGCACCACCAGCGTCGTGACCATGGTCGTCTATGGCATGCCCGTGTGGTGGCTCGCAATGATCATAATTATGTTCTTTGTCTACACGCTGAAGCTCTTCCCCTCCGGGGGCATCCACTCCGTTCCCATGCCAACGGGCATCATGTACTTCGTGGACATGCTCTGGCACATCATCCTTCCCCTCTTCACCCTCCTGGTGCTGGGCTTCTGGGGTACGGCCTTCGTGACCCGGAACATCGTGCTCGGCATCCTCCAGGAAGACTACATCATGGCAGCGCGCGCCCGCGGCATCCCCGAGCGCAGGGTCCTCTTCGGCCACACCCTCCGGACTGCGGCGCCGCCCCTGATGACCATGGCCATCCTCGGGCTTCTCGGTTCCATCGGCGGCGCCATTGTCTTCGAAGGAATCTTCAGCTGGCCTGGCCTCGGAAACCTGTACTGGATCGCCGTCCAGCAAAATGACATCCCGGTCCTTCTCGCCGACCTTGCAGTCACAATCGGTCTTTACCAGGTGGGCCTGATCTCGCTCGACCTGCTCTACGGATTCCTCGATCCGCGCATCAAGGTTGGAGGCAAGTCATGAACCTGAAAGACACGCGCAGGGCCCTCCTGGAATTCTGGAACGAATTCCGCAAGGACACCTCGGGCCTCATCGGCCTGGGCATCCTGGCCCTGTTTGTACTAGTTGTCATCTTCGAGCCCGTCATCCTCCCCTGGAAGGACGTGAACAGGAAGTGGCGCAACATCGATTACTGGATCGACAACTCCCCGGCCGCGCCGCCGGCCTGGACCAACCTTTTCGCGGCTGAAAAGAAGGCGGTGACTACCCAGCTCAGGGCGCCCGGAAAAGCCGAATCCGACATGGACGGAGGGGTCGGGAAGATCCTGACCTTGACCTTCCCCTACAGGTTCACCGCCGACAAGGCGCCGCTGGACCTCATTTTCCGGGCTACGATCACCGGTGACGTGCCGATGACCTTCAGCGTGCAGCGTCCCGACGGCACGGGCATCGAGCTCGTTTCGCATTTCGAGCCCGGTCTCGCCAACCAGGGAATCCGCGTCACGCTCAACAACGAGGCCAACGCTACGACCTTTGCCTTCGTCAAGGACTACGTGAGCGAGGCTGACCTTTCGAGCCTCAATTCCGGATCGCTCGAGCCGGTCACCCTCATATTCGCCAAGGGCGAGCCCACGATGGCCTCGAAACCGATGGCGCTGAAGGGGGACTACAAGCTCATCGTCAAGGCCATGCTCATCGACCCAGCGACCGCAGTCATCGCCGATCCCCACTTTGTGGTTTCAGGCGCTGTATCCGGCGTTCTGGGTACCGATGACATGAAGCGGGACATCTTCTCGGGGCTTGTGGCCGGCATCAAGTGGGCACTCCTCATAGGACTCATGACCTCGGCCATCTCGGTCTTCGTAGGCGTTCTCTATGGCATCACTTCGGCCTACTACGGCGGCGTCGTGGACAGTGCCATGCAGTTCATCTACCAGATCGTGAACAGCATGCCCCTCCTCCCGGTCCTCATAGTGGTGTCGGCCATCTTCAAGCCGAGCATCTGGTTCATCGTACTGGTGATGGTTCTTTTCTTCTGGACCGGATCGGTCATGACTGTCCGATCGATGGCCCTCCAGATCAAGGAAGAGACCTACGTCGAAGCCGCGAGGGCCCTGGGTGCGAAGAACAGCCGGATCATCTTCAGGCACATGATGCCCATCCTCATTCCCTATTCCTTCGCTTCCATGGCCCTCTCGGTACCGAGCGCCATCGTTTACGAGTCTACAGTGAGCCTCCTCGGCCTCGGAGACGCGACCATCGTCACCTGGGGCCAGATCCTCCACGACGCCATGGCCGGTGGCGCGGTGCTCAACGGAGTCTGGTGGTGGATCATTCCTCCGGGGCTTTCCATCGCAATTACAGGAATGACCTTCGCATTCCTCGGGTTCGCCATGGACAAGATCCTCCATCCCAAGCTCCAGACGAGGTGATACGAATGGACACGATACTCAGGGTGGAAAACCTGAAAATGTACTATCACACGTCGAAGGGAGCCGTTAAGGCGATCGACAACCTGAACTTCGACCTCAAGGTCGGCGAGACCCTGGGCCTTGTGGGCGAGTCGGGCTGCGGCAAGACGAGCCTCGGCACATCCTTGCTCCGCATGCCGACACCTCCGGGGCGCTACGAAAGCGGCAGGATCATCCTGGACGGGAAAGACATAATTCCCATGAGTGAGCGCGAGATAAGGAAGGACATACGCTGGGAGAAGATCTCGATGGTCTTCCAGGGCGCGATGAACTGCCTGACCCCGGTGTACACGATCGGCCGCCAGATGCTGGAGACCCTTAAAGAGCACCGGGAGATGGAGGATTCCTACGCCACGGAACTCATCAAGGAGTACCTCGGCCTTGTCGGACTGCCCGCGGAGGTAATGGGACGCTACCCCCACGAGATGTCTGGCGGCATGAAACAGCGCGTCGTCATAGCGACTGCCCTCTTCCTGAAGCCCTCTGTGGTCATCCTGGACGAGCCGACGACAGCCCTCGACGTCATCGTCCAGGCCCAGATAATCAATCTCCTCAAGAAGCTCAAGCAGACCTTCAACCTTTCCTTCATCTTCATCACCCATGACCTCGCCCTCGAGGCCGAGATTTCCGACCGGCTCTGCGTCATGTACGCGGGCAAGATAGCCGAACTCGGCACCAACGAGCAGATCTTCGGGCCCGCCGCCGCCGGGCGCGGGGCCAATCACCCCTATACCGAAAAACTCCTCGCCTCCACGCCACGTCTCCACAGGAAGGTCGAAAAATTGTCCTACATAGAAGGAACGCCTCCCGACCTCATCTCGCCGCCCAATGGCTGCCGCTTCAATCCGCGCTGCCACCGCGTCATGGAACGGTGCCGGAACGAGGAGCCGCCGCTTCGGGAGATCGAGGCCGGCCATTTCTCGTCCTGCTGGCTCAATGACGAGGGGAGGTGAGAGATGGAAGACCACACTGACATCATCCTCCGCGTCGAGAACCTGAAGAAGCATTTCGAGCCGCACCAGAGCATCGCCCAGGCGATCGCCGGGCAGAAGAAGCGGAAGCTCGTGCGCGCAGTCGATGGGGTGAGCTTCGAGATCAGGCGGGGGGAGATCTTCGGCCTCATCGGCGAGTCGGGCTCCGGCAAGACCACTGCCGGCAAGCTTGTCATGAAGCTCATCCCCCAGACCTCGGGCAGGATGTTCTTCGACGGCGAGGATGTTACCTCCCTCGGCAAGGCCGAGCTGATTGCCTACCGCCGCAAGGTGCAGATGATCTTCCAGGATCCCTACGCCTCGATGAACCCGCGCTTCAAGATCCGGGATGTCCTTGAGGAACCCCTCATAATCCATAAGATCAAGGCTTCGAGGGACGAGCGTGAGGCCATGATCGTCCAGGCCCTCACCGAGGTCAAGATGACCCCGCCCCAGGACTTCATGGGGCGCTGGCCCCACATGCTTTCCGGAGGCCAGCGCCAGCGCGTCTCGACGGCGAGGACCCTCATCCTGAACCCGAAGATGCTGGTCGCAGACGAGCCTGTCTCGATGATCGACCTGTCGACCCGCGCAGAGATCCTCCACATGATGAAGGATGTCCAGCGCGACCTCGGGCTGACCTATCTTTATATTACCCATGATCTTTCGACGACGCGCTACTTCACCGACAGAATCGCGGTGATGTACCTCGGGCGCATCGTCGAGATGGGCCGGGCCGACGACATCATCGACCATCCCCTCCACCCCTACACCCGCGCCCTCATCGACGCCGTTCCCGAGCCCGAGAGCGGGAAGGTGCACGTGGTCAAGGAGCTCCCGATTTCCGGCGAGATTCCGAGCCCGGCGCACATCCCCCCGGGCTGCCGCTTTCATACGCGCTGCCCCTACGCAAAGCCGGAGTGCTCCTCCCTGCCGGAGCCCGAGCTCGAGGATGTTGGCATGGGGCACTTCCATGCCTGCAGGAGATACAAGGAACTATAGTCGTCCTAAGGCCCTGTGCCTTGGCATTCCATCCAGCGGCGCCACAGTTGGCGCCGCTGTTGCTATTCCAGGCAAAGCGACTTTTCTTGACAATTGCGAATCGCCATTTTATGCTCGATACACTCTCCTCGAAACTTCGTTCCGGCAGATGAAACGCTCCTGGGTCAGTACCGACCGAGTGTGGAGCCAGCCGGGAAAGTTTCAGGTGCGGAAGCGGAGTTGCCATGCGTCGAATTACCAGCCATCCAGTCGCTAGCCCTCCGGGCGAGCGCGTCGAGGTGCAGTTCACCTTCGATGGGAAGAAGTTAGCCGGCTTTCAGGCCGAACCGGTTTCGACGGCCCTTTCAGCCGCTGGCGTGACTACCTTTTCCCACCACCACAAGGGGGGAGGGCCGCAGGGCATTTTCTGCGCCAACGGGCAGTGCAGCCAATGCACGCTCGTGATCGACGGCCTGCCCCGGAAGTCCTGCATGACGCCCCTTGAAGCCGGCATGGATGTCCGGACCCTGGTCGGCCATCCGAAGCTGCCCCTGGACGCCACACCCTTCGCGGGGGCAGGGAAGCAGGCCCTGACCTGCGACATCCTGGTGGTGGGCGGCGGTCCCTCGGGCATCGCTGCGGCCGTCGAACTCGGCAAGCTCGGCTATGCCGTTATCCTGGCCGACGACAAGGCCAGGCTCGGTGGCAAGCTCGTCCTCCAGACGCACAAGTTCTTCGGCTCGGAGGAGGACTGCTACGCAGGCGTGCGCGGCATCGACATCGCCGGCAAGCTCGAGGCCGAGCTCCGTTCGACCCCCAATGTCAGGGTCCTTGCCAACTCGCCGGTGGTCGGCATCTACAAGGACAGGAAGGCAGGGATCTACCTCGACTACAAATCCTATGCATTGGTTGAATTCCGCGCCCTCCTGGTCGCTGCTGGCGCGAGGGAGAAGTCGATACTCTTCCCCGGCAACGACCTTCCTGGAGTCTTCGGCGCCGGCGCCTTCCAGACCCTCGTAAACCGCGACTTCGTGCGGCCCTCGAAGAAGGTCCTCATCGTCGGTTCGGGCAACGTGGGACTCATCGCCGCCTACCACGCCCTCCAGGCTGGCATCGAGGTTGTCGGCATCGTCGAGATTCTCGGCAAGGCCAATGGCTACAAGGTGCACGTGGACAAGATCGTCAGGATGGGCGTGCCCATCCACCTGGCCACGACGGTGCTTTCGGTTGAGGGCGAGGGCCGGGTCGAAAAAGCCACAATTGCCAGGGTCGACGGCTCCTTTAGCCCCATGTTCGAGACTGCCCGGAGCTACGAGGTCGATACGGTCCTCGTCGCCACGGGACTGTCACCCTGCGACGAGTTCTACAGGCAGGCGCAGGCCTTCGGCATTCCCGCCGTGACGGCCGGCGACGCCGAGGAGATCGCCGAGGCCTCCAGCGCGATGTTCGGTGGCCGCATCTCAGCCCAGCGCCTCGCGCGCATGCTCGGCACCAACGTGGCCGTCAACGAGGAGTGGATAGCCAAGCGCGAGGTGCTGAAATCGCGGCCCGGCGACTGGTTGGCGCGCAGCCCCGAGATCCCCGAGGAGAAGTGGAAGCCAGTCTTCACCTGCAACGAGGAGATTCCCTGCAATCCCTGTGCAACCGTCTGTCCGACGAACTCGATCTCCCTCAAGCCGAAGCGCGGCAGCCTCATGGACATACCCTGGTATTCCAGGCGCGAGTGCATCGGCTGCGGTGCCTGCGTAGCCATCTGCCCGGGCCTGGCCATCAGTCTCATACGCCGGGCCCCAGGGTCGGAGGGCGAGGCCTGGGCAGAGGTGATGCTTCCCCACGAATTCGAGGGGAGCTTCGCAGCGGGGGCGAAGTTCCGCGTACTGGACAAGGATGCAGCCTTTCTCGAGGAGGGCGAACTCCTGAAGAAGGTGTTCAACAGGAAGAACAGGACCTGGCTCCTCACGATCAGGATGAGTTCACGCAACGCGAGCCGGGCTTCGGGAGTCCTCGTCCAGGACCCAGCCGTCACCGAGTCCAGGCCCGAGCTCATCAGCTCCTGCCCGCCGGACGATGCCATTGTCTGTCGCTGCGAGCGCGTCACGGTCGGGGAGATCCTCCAGTTCATCCGCGACAACGAGGTCCGCGACATCAACCAGCTCAAGAGCATCCGCGTCGGCATGGGCTCCTGCGGCTCCAAGACCTGCTCGGCCATCCTGCCCTCGATATTCAGGAAGGCCGGTCTCGATCCCGCCGCGGTGGAGAAGGGGAGCCAGCGGCCCCTCAACATGGAGGTCACCATGGGCGACCTGGCGAACGAGGGCAACCTCGGGACCGGCGGCTTTGACGAGGGTGGAAGGGGCGAACCATGAAGCACTACGATATCGTCATAATTGGGTCTGGTTCGGTCGGCATTCCATTGTCGTACTATTGCGCGAAAAAGGGCCTGTCGGTCTGCGTCCTGGACCGGGAGGCTTCCTGGGGACGGGGGCAGAACCGCGCTGCCATCGGGGGGATCAGGGCCACGCACTCCGATGCGGCCAAGATCCGCATCTCCCAGGAGTCCATCGCAATTGTCTCGAAGCTCCAGGGCGAGACGGGACTGGACGTCGAGTGGAAGTCCGGGGGCTACCTCTTCGTCGCCTACGACGAGGAGAGGGAAAAGGCCTTCCGCGAACTCCTGGTCAAGCAGAAGGCAGCCGGCCTCGGCATCGACTGGATTCCTCCCGCTCGGGTGGAAGAGCTCGCTCCGGGCATCAACCCCAGCGGCCTTCGCGGAGGGACCTACAGCCCGGGCGACGGCTACGCCTCGCCACTTATGACTTCGACGGCCTTCCACCGGCTGGCCATGGAAGCCGGCGTGGAGTTCCACTATCGCGAGAAGGTCTCTGGCATTGTCATCGAGAACAAGCGGGTGGTCCGTCTTGTCACGAGCCAGGGCGACTACCACGCGGACCTCTTCGTGAACGCAGCCGGGGCCGACGCGGCCGACATCGCAGGGCTTGCAGGGATCCAGGTGCCCGTCCGCCCCGACTGCCACGAGGGCGGCGTCACCGAACCCGTCGAGCGCTTCATGGAACCCATGCTCGTGGACATCCGGGCCGACGGAGAATCAGGCAATTATTACTTTTATCAGGCCGAGACCGGACAGGTGGTATTCTGCATCACGCCCAAGCCCCAGATCTGGGGCAAGGACACCGACGCGACTTCCAGCTTCCTTCCCCTCGTGCTCCGCCGCATGATCGAGCTCTACCCCCGGCTCCGTAACCTCAAGGTCAGGCGTACCTGGCGCGGCCTCTACCCGATGACGCCCGACGGCTTCCCCATCGTCTCCTATCCGAAGGAGGCAGCCAACTTCCTCCAGGCTGTCGGCATGTGCGGCCAGGGCTTTATGCTCGGGCCGGGCCTCGGGAAGATCCTCGCTGAGACCTTTGTCGCAGGCGCCTCGATCGACAAGCCTGCCGGCACCACCGAATACGGCTTTGTATTCGACCAATTGAGCCTGTATCGGGGCTTTTCGGGGATGGAGATGCTGAAGTAGGGGGAGGATTCTGCCGGAGCCGGACCCTTCCTAAAAAAACCGGTACTCGGCATTGGCCGACGCATACACAAGGTGCCGATAGCAGACCCGGCCCGGATGGTCGGGCAGGAGTTCCACCAGGTAGCGCTGGAGGTAACGCGAGCAGAGCTCGAAGAAGGTGCTGCGGTAGAAATTCTCGTTGGCCTTGTCGAAGGTCTGGGCCGGGATGCGGCAGATATAGTGTTTCCAGTAACCTGCAAAGAGGGCAGCCCAGTCGCGGTCCTCGGTAAAGCGCTGGAACAGGGGGGCAAAGAGATCCACGGCGTCGAGACGGTGCAATTCGTTGTAATAGCCTATGAATATCTTCTTGGCGGTGAGGTTGGGAAAGCCAAGCGCGAACTCGTTTTTGTAGGTGAGCTGCCCGAGGTAGAAGAGCGCCACCGGCAGGAACTTCGGGTCCAAAAAGCGGCTCATGCTGAATTTTGATGCCACCTGCTCGACGCTCGCAGGGAGCGAACCCTCGATGACGAGCTGGTCCACGGACTCCATCGCGGAGGCAGCGCTCCCGGCCAGGCGCTCCAGCCAGCCGATATCCATGCGGAGGTTTTCGTCCACCAGCTCCCGGGGCTGACGACCATTCCCCAGAGTCATGTTCTGGAGGTAATAATTTAGGCTTGTGGAATTGTAGAGGGTTTCCTCGGCGTCGGCGCGGAAGCGGTAGCCGTTGTAGTGGGAGCGGAGGGTCTCGCAGAGCTCTTTTTTCCGTTCAGCGGGGTAGGCATACTCCCTGAATATTGCGTCCAGGTAAAGGTCGACTTCGCTTTGGATAAAGCCCAGCATGTTTTCGAACTCGGGCTTCAAGGTCAGGATCTGGGCAATGTTGAAGCCGCTCGTCAGGTCATCTATGGTGACCGGGAGGACCCCGGTGATGAAGACTCGCTTGATCGAGTCGTCCTCGCAGCCGGACTTGATCACCTTGAAGAAGGTGCGGAGGAAGGAATCGCCCGCAGTCAGGTCGTGGTAGAGCGAATCCAGACGGGCTGTGATGAGCTGGTTGGTGAAGTTGTCGTATTCGTCGATGATGATGAAAAGGCGCGGGGCCTTCTTGATCTGAATGGCGCGGAGAATGGCATCCAGGAAGCCAGAGGCTGTTGTGTCCAGTATCTCTTTTTCCGATAGGCCCAGAGCCTGGCTGTACTTCGAAATAAAAATCCCGAAGGAATTCCGACAGACATTGTTGAAGCTCTTCTCGATGGCTTCGTAGGATGCGCGCACTTCGACCTTGGAGAAGTTGAGCCTGAGGACCAGGCAGCTGTTCCGCTCCCCGGTCGGGGAGTTGCCGATGTCCAGACCCCCGAAGAGGCTGTCGAACTTGGCCGCGCGGTCGACGTCGTAGTAGCACTCGAGAATGGAGCAATACAGGGTTTTTCCGAAGCGGCGTGGCCGAAGGAACACGGGAACCTTGTACTTTTCGAGGAGACGGATGTAGGCCGTCTTGTCTACGAAGTAGTAGTTTCCCTCGATGAGTTCCTCGAAGTTGGCGATCGCGTAGGGAACCGCCCTGGGTTCGTTCTGGACAGGAGTCATACTGTCTAGGATAGCACCGGGATCGGCGATTTCGCCAGACCGGGGAGGGCAGCTGAATCTGGCTGCCTCAGGGAGCTGGACCCGCCCCTAACCGTTCAGAACCTATCCCGTATTCCTCGAGCTTCTGGTAGAGGGTCTTCCGCCCGATGCCCAGGACCTCCGCCGTGCGGGACTTATTCCCGCCGAGGGCGAGGAGGGTTTCCTTGATGATTATACGTTCAGCGTCTGCGATGGACGAGCCCGCAGGCACGTTCATCGAGCTTTCCGCCGCATCGCGCCGGATGCTTGGCGGAAGGTCGTCCACGGTGACCAGGGGTCCCCTGGTCATGACCACGGCGGATTCCATGCAATTGCGAAGTTCGCGCACGTTGCCCGGCCAGGCGTGGGCGTAGATGGCCTGGCGGGCCTTTGCGTCGAAGCCCTCGATGGCCTTGCCGTTTTCCTCGGCGAACTCCCGAAGGAAGGACATCGCCAGGATGGGGATGTCGTCCCGCCGCTCGCGGAGGGGAGGTACATGGATGTTCACGACGTTGAGGCGGTAGTAAAGGTCCTCGCGGAAGCGGCCCTCGTCGACTTCCTTTTTCAGGTCCCTGTTGGTCGCGGCCACGATGCGGACGTCCACCTCGACGGTGCCCTCGCCTCCGACGCGCTCGAAGCTGCGCTCCTGGATGACGCGGAGGATCTTGATCTGGACGGTCTGGTTTATCTCCCCGATCTCATCGAGGAAGAGGGTACCGCCGTCGGCCAGCTCGAAGCGGCCCTTCTTGCGCGCTGCCGCACCGGTGAAAGCGCCCTTCTCGTGGCCGAAGAGCTCGCTCTCGAGGAGTGATTCCGCGAGGGCGGCGCAGTGCACCTTGATGAAGGGACCTTCCCGGCGAGGCGACAGGTTGTGGATGGCGTCGGCGACGAGTTCCTTGCCGACCCCCGATTCGCCAGAGACAAGGACATTGGCGCGCGTGGGAGCGACGCGACGTAAGAGCTCGAAGATGCGCCGCATCTCGGAGCTCGTGCCGATGATGGAGCTGGTCCGCCTTTGGGCCTCGACCTCGGCCTCGAGCTCGCGGTTCTTCCTCGCCAGTTCCTGGGTCGCCAGCGATCGCTTGACCAGGAGGGAAAGATGGTCGAGGTTGACGGGCTTGGTCAGGAAATCGAAGGCGCCGGAGCGCATGGCAGCGACCGCGTCCTCGATGGTGCCATGGCCGGTCAGCACTATCACGGGCAGGCCTGGCCGGCGGCTCGCGGTCGCCTTGAGGAGCTCTCCGCCGGAGAGCTTGGGCATCCGGAGGTCGGTGATCACAAGGTCGATGTCTCCGGCTTCGACAAGCTTCAGGGCCGCCTCTCCATCGGCCGCCTGGATCACCCGGTAGCCTTCGAGGGACAGGGCCTCCGCCAGGCCTTCCCTGATGTTCTTCTCGTCATCGGCGACGAGTATGACGCTTCGTTCAGCCATGTCGCGGGCCTCCCCTTCGGACCGGAGGCGAGTATGTACTAATTGATTGCTTTGGCATGGTCGCCTTCCTGTGCGGGGGATGGGAGGAATTTCCGTTCACGCTGGGGTACGGGGATCGAGATGGTGAAGGCCGAGCCCTCGCCGGGCCGCGAGTCCACGGTGATCTCGCCCCGGTGCTCGCGCACGATCTTGAAGGTGATGGTCAGGCCCAGGCCCGTCCCGGTCTCCTTGGTCGTGTAGTAGGGCTCGAAGATCTTGGCGAGGACATCGGGAGCCATGCCCTGGCCCGAATCGGCGACGATGAAGCGGACCCACTCCTCGCTGGACAGGAGGGCGAAGGAGAGCTTGCCCCCCAGGGGCATCGCAGCCAGCGCGTTCTTGGCGAGGTTCAGGATCGCCTGTTTCATGTAACGAGTGTCCAGGAGGACCCTGGGCGCGTTCTGGGGGATGGCCATGACGAGCTCAACCCCGGCCTGCTCGGCCTCCGGTGCGATGAAGTCGGCCAGCTCGTGGAGGAAGGCCGAGGGATCAGTGTCGCGCAACTGGAGTTCCATGGGCCGGACGGCGAAGAGGAAGTCGACCACGATCTTGTTGAGACGCTCTATCTCCTCGGTGACCACGCCGAGGTGGCGGTCGGCCGCAGAGGCAAAGACTGACTCATCACAGTTCCCGTCGACGCTCTCGTACTGTTTCCGGAGGGCCTTCTGGAGGAGCTGGATATGGATCGAGATGGAGCCCAGGGGGTTCTTGATTTCATGGGCTACGCCGGCAGCAAGGGTGGTGAGCGAGGCCAGGCTCTCCGCCCGGCGGAACTGGGCTTCACGGCGCCGCTTGTCGGTGATGTCCTCGAGGTGGATGAGGGTGCCGACAATGCGGTGATTGGAAACAAGGGGCGTCACGCTGGCAGCGACGAGCATGGAGCGTCCCGCCGGGGCGTCGAGCTCGAACTCGCGATCGAGGATGGTGTCCTCTCCCTCGAAGGTGCTTTTCAGGAAGGCGGCGAAGACGGGATCACGGAGGCCGAACCAGAGGGGCCGCTCCGGTGCCTCGCCGGAAGACAGGCCGAGCATGCGCTCGGCCGACTTGTTCCAGATGGAGGGCAGGTTCTTGCTGTCGCAGACCACGATGCCATCGAGCATCGAGTCGAGGGCCGCCTCGAGCTTTCCGTTTTCGGAAGCGAGGTCGCGGAGGAGGGCGCGAAGCTGGTCGGCGTTCATGCGCGGGGCCTTGGCCAGGGCCCGCTCGACAAAGGGTCTCATGGGAGGTCGCGCGCGCGGTAGGCGAGGGACTCAAGGAGGAGTCCCGCCTGGAGGTTGAAGGTTTCGCGGCTGGTCTTGGCCTCGCGGAGGAGTCCGGCCAGGCGGGCCATGAACTGGAGCTCGGCGGCGGCCAGGTCCTCGGCCCTCAGGAACTCGCCGAGGACACCCTCCATCGCCTCGAGAATGGCTGAAAAGCTTGTCGCGTAGTCGTCGTCCTTTTGTCCGAGGTCTTTGGTGACGTCACGGACCAGGGCGAAGGCGGCGGTGAGGTCAAGGCGCTCAGCCAGGGCTGTGTCGCCCAGGGCTCCGAGGGGGCCAGCGTGCCGGGCTCCCAGGGCGACGCGCTCCCCGAGTATGGCCGACAGGAGGGCAAGGGCGATCTCACGCGCACGGGTCGGGGGGAAGGGGCGCCGCGATTCGAGCCAGCGCTCGATACTGAGCACTGCCGGACCCGCGCCCTCGAGCGTCGCCGCCTCGTGGGCGCGGAAGACCCGCTCGAGGACCAGGGAGGAGGCGGCCCCATCGCGGGCAGCGAAGGGGTAGCAGCGCACGCGTGAAAGGATGGTCTTGAGGAGGGCGGACCTCCTGGAGGACAGGAGCACGAAGCTGAGGGCACGCGGCGGCTCCTCAAGGATCTTGAGGAGGGCGTTGCGTGCTGATTCGTTCATGGCGTCGGCGTTCTCAATTATTATGGTCTTCCGCAGTCCCCAGGGGGCCAGGCGGGCCCAGCCCTCGGCGTGGCGGACCATGGCCACGGGAGGCATGTCGGGAAGGATGCCCTCGAGCTTCCGGGCTGCCGCGACGATGTCGGAGGCAGCCTTGGCAGCTCCCTCGCGCTCGCCTTCCTGCGCAGGGGTGGGAACGATCAGCGCCAGCCTCTCCTCGATGTCGGCTACGATGGGCGCTGCCTTGCCGAGCTTGGCCTCTTCGCCTTCCCAGAGGAGGGGGTCGAAGCGCTTGGTGAGTTTCCTGACGGCGCGGACAAAGAAAAAAGCTCCCGCCTTTCCCGGTGCGCGTACGAGGGTCTCGCGGGCAGCCGGGATTTCCTCGGGGAAGCTGCGCCTTCCGAAGAGGAGGAGGTCGGGGCTTGTCAGGGCGCGGTGCTGGGCGCAGGAGGCGCAGGGACAGCTCCAGGCACCCCTGTCGTTTCCCTCACAGGACAGCACGCGGGCAAGCTCGAGGGCTGTCGTGAGCTTCCCAGAGGCGGGTGGCCCCGAGAAGAGCATCGAGGGAGGGAGGCTTCCGCCCCGAAGGTCGCCCTCGAGGAGGGCCTTTACCTCCTCCTGTCCTATCAGGTTGTCGAACATGAATTGATCAGGGCTTTTTTACCGGGATGCCGAGGGGAGCACTGCCAGGTTTGACCTGGCTGCCGCCGATGGATTTCATGGCCTTGTCGAATTCAGGCCCGAGGATGGGAAGTATGTTCCTGGCGAAGACCGAGTCCCCGAGGAGGGCCTTGGCGTCGAAGAACTGCTGGAGCTGGAGGGCCAGAAGGACGGCCGCGACTACGACAAAGCCCTCGGCCAGTCCGAGGGCCGCGCCGGCCCAGCGGTCGATGAGTCCGAGGTGGGCCACCTCGAGGGCTTCGTGGAGGATCGAGGCGACGATCTTCACAATTGCGAAGGCCACGACGAAGAGGACGATGCAGGCCACCACCTCGGGCATGAAGGTGAATTTGAGCTTCGTCCTGAGGAGACCGGCTCCCCAGTCGTAGAAGAAGACGGCTGCAGCGAGGCCGGCCAGGGGGGCTGCCACTCCGCCAAGCTCCCTGGCGAAGCCGCGCATGTAACCCCTGATGCCCGCGAGGGCCGCCAGGCCAAGGAGGATCCAGTCGAATACGCTCATGGTGAAGTCGCTCCTGTACGTTCGAGGATGGAAGCCGCGATGCCCCGGGCGGCCCCGGGATGGGCGATGCCCCTGGCGGCCGCCCCGGCAGAGGCAGCCTCGCCGGGGTTGTCGAGCCAATACAAAACCAATTGTGACAGTCGCCGGGGCGTGGCTCCGGCACCGGCGAGGACCTGGGCTGCTCCCCGGGACTCGAAGTATCGCGCATTGTCGACCTGGTCGCCCCGTGTACCGGCCCCCTCCAGAGGCACTAGGATGAGGGCTTTCCCGAGGGCGCCGGCCTCCCACAGGCCACCGGCTCCCGCGCGGGTTACCACGAGGTCGGCGGCGGCCAGGATGTCGGGCAACTCGTCTCCGATGTAGGGCATCGGCCTGTAGCGCTCCCCGCAGGGCAGGCCCGCCGAAGGGGCCACCCTGTTGGCCTCGCCGGTCTGGTGGACCAGGAAGGCGCGCGGAAGGATGTCCGGAAGGCATGATGCCACCAATTGGTTGATCTGCTGGGAGCCCTGGCTGCCGCCCAGAGCGAGGACCAGGGGGAGGCCGTCCTGGATTCCGAGGAAGGCCCTGCCCCGTGCGGCGTCGGCCGAGGCGAAGGCGGCGCGGATGGGGTTGCCGACCTGTTTGACCCGGGGCCGGAGCGCCTCGGGGAGGGCTGCGCCCGTCTCTTCGTAGGCCGTGAAGACAGTCTCGGCGACGCGGGCGTTCAGCCTCGTGGCCAGGCCGGGGCTCAGGTCCGATTCGTGGGTGAACACCGGGATGCCGAGGCTGGCGGCGGCCCTGCAGGGAGCTACGCTCACGTAGCCGCCCTTGGAGAAGAGGAGGACGGGTTCAAGCTCACGGAGCAGCTTCCGCGCGGCCAGGTAACCGGCGAAGACCCGGAAGGCGTCCGCGAGGTTCTTCGCCGAGAGTTGCCGCCTGAGCTTGCCCGAGGGGATGGGAAAGAATTCCACGCCGGCGGCCTCGACCGCCTGCCTGTCCGAGTCCTTGGTGGAACCGATCCAGACAAGCCGGCCCTTGAAGGAGCCCCGGAGGGCTTCGATGACGGCAAGTCCCGGGTAGATGTGCCCGCCTGAGCCCCCTCCGGTGAAGGCAATCGTCGGGACTGGGCTCACCGGCCCGTCCCTGTTCCTAACAGTTGTGAGAATGCAGCCAGGGCGGCGTCCGCCCTGGCTGCAGGCCCGTCGCTGGCCTTCGCCGCCTCGAGCGTTGCCGCGCTGTCCATCGCAAGGACCTTTTTCGCCAGGAGCTTGCCGAGCTGGACGCCCTCCTGGTCGAAGGAGTTGAGGTTCCAGGCGAAGCCCTGGAAGGCGACCTTGTTCTCGTAGTGGGCCAGGAGGGCGCCGAGGGCCCGCGCGTCGAGGCGGTCGCCGTGGATCAGGGTCGAGGGGCGCTCGCCGGGGAAGTGCCTGGCACCGTTTTCGTCGGCCTTGCCGAGGGCGAAGGCCATGATCTGGGCCGCGAGGTTGGCGTTGAGCTTGCCCCGGCCTGTGGAGCCCTCGGAGCGGACATCGGCTGAAAGCTGGTTTTCGCGGAATCCTATGAATTGGAGGGGAATCGGATCCATGCCCTGGTGGAGGAGCTGGAAGAAGGAATGCTGGCCGTTCGTGCCAGGCTCGCCGAAGATCACCGGGCCGGTCGCGTAGGAAAGCGCTTTGCCCTCGCGGTTGACGCGCTTGCCGTTGGACTCCATGTCGAGCTGCTGGAGGTGGGCCGGAAAGCGGGAAAGGGCCTCTGAGTAAGGCAGGATGGCCGTCGAGGCCATGCCGAGGGCATTGCGCTCCCAGACTCCTATCATCGCGTCCAGGAGGGCGGGGTTCTTCGTGATGTCGGTGTTGAGGGCCAGGAGGTCTTCCTCGTGGGCGCCTTCGAGCAGCGCCGTGAAGGTCTCCGGTCCGAAGGCCAGCGACAATACCAGGCCTCCAACCGCGCTCGTCGAGGAGTAGCGGCCGCCTATGTTGTCGTCCATGAAGAAGGAGGCGAGGAAGTCGGCGCTCTTGGCCAGGGGGCTCGTCTCGCTCGTAACTGCGACAAAGTGCTTCGCCGGGTCGAGTCCCGCCGCAGCCAGGCGCGCGCGCACGAGGGTTTCGTTGGCCAGGGTCTCCTGCGTAGTGCCGCTCTTGGACACCAGGATAAAGAGGCTCGAGGCGAGGTCCAATGAGGCGATGACCGAGTCGGCGTCATCGGGATCAACATTGGAGATGAAGCGTGCCGCGAGCGTGGCATGACCGGCTGCGCGCTCGGCGCGTTCGAGGGCGAGGTAGAGGGCACGGGGGCCGAGGTCGGAGCCGCCGATGCCCACCTGCACGGCCGTCGCAAAGGGCTTGCCGCTCGATCCACGGAGCTCCCCGGAGCGGACCCGTCGCGCGAATTGGGCGGTCTTCAGGCCTCGCCCTCGTAGAAGGCGCGGAAGTCGCGGCCCTCGCGGAGGACCTTGCCTGACAGCTCGCCGCGTGCGAGATGGTGGAGGACCATGCGCTTTTCGCCAGGATTCATGACTTCACCTGCTGCGAGGAGGCCGAACTTGGTCACGAGTTCCTGTTCGGCCGCGAACTCGGAAAACAGCGACAGGAGGGATGCATCGACAGCTGTGGCTGCGTAATTGAAGGCCAGTCCCCCTCCCATCGGCAGCTGGCAGGATGCGACGCGCCTGGAGTCGAGAAGGGAGGCCAGCCCCGGAGTCTTTGCTCCGACGAGTTTTTTCCCTGCCACTGTCGTATCGAAATCCATGAATCGAGCCATGTCTCCCCCTTTTCCCAGGACCAAGGACATAGTACCTCCGCCGGGCCCCTTCATCAACCGTGGACCCCGCCGGAGGCAGGCGCTGGGTGGATCCACCTGAGGCAGCCTGGACGAATCCTGGATTGGTCGCGCTCAATCCCTTCAGGAAACAACCGAAACATAAAGATGCGGAGGGAGCTCAATGGGTAGCAAGATCGGTCCCGTAGAAAGGGATCTCATTCTGGACGCGACCAGGAAAGAAGAATCGCCGGTGATGCTCCATGCCCCCGGACGGAGCTGGGAGTGCAGGATCGCAGGGGTTGACGCTGTAGCCATCGCCTTTGGAAAGGCTCAGGAGCTCCCGCCCAGTTTTCTGCCCGGAGAGCGCATCACGACCCGCATCAGTCACAAGGGCCAGGAGTTTGCCTTCGATTCAACCCTCCACAAGTCCATGGGGCATCTCATTTCATTGAAGAAGCCCGAGGCCCTCTGGAGGGGGCTCGAGCGTCGCTGGCCCCGCCTGGCCAGCCCGAAGGGGCTTAGGGTCGATCTCCTCCTGCCAGACGCGGCAGTACCAGCGCACTTTCCGAAGAGCGAGGTGTTCCGCGATCCAGGGCAGCCGGGCGAGTCGGGCGGCCTCGACCTGTCGAACCTCGAGGCCCTCGTGACGAGCTTCAGGAAAAAGGCAGAAACCCTGTCTTCAGGTGCAGCCCTCCGCATGCTCCGGGAGGATTCGAGTCCGCCAAGCTGCGCCGAGGAGATCGCTGGCCTCCTAGGACGCATGCTCTTCGTGCCCTCGACGCTGGGCAATCCCTTCCCTGTCATGACGCCCTACGCGGACGACCGCCTCATCGTCCGCGATATGCTGCAGTCCCGCCAATGGCTCACCTCGGGCGAGCACGCCGCCCGCTTTGCTGACTTTCTCCACGATCTTGCGGAGGAGGGAACAGCCTCCTTCATCATCTCTCCTGTTGTATACAATTGCAGCGTCATAGGCTTTGTCCACCTCCATAACGGGGCCGAGCGGGCACGCCCCCTGGAGCGCGCTGCCCTCGACCTGGCCTGGTCCTTTTCGCGGCACTTCGCCTCTTTCCTCAAGCGTCACGGCTATTATCGAGACCAGGAGGGCTTCAAGGCCGAGCGGGCCGAGGTGCTTGACGCAACGCCTGTCGGGCTTCGGGTATCACTCGGCGCCCACTCGCCGCGACTGGACCTCGGCGCACGCTTTGACCTGCGGCTCGCCTTTCCGAAGGGCGAGCTGTCCTGCATGGGGTTGATCGCGCGCCACTACGAGATCGACGGCCGCAACCAGTACGGGCTTGCCCTTGAGGGGCTGCCTTTGAAGACGGTCAACGCGCTGGCTCGCGGCTATTACGGGCGGCCCGAACTCGCCATTGCTGCGGGGGAGCAGGCGAGTGGGTATTGACGAGTACAAGCGCGTCGCCATCGGCGTGCTTACGGACCCCCGCATCATCGGCGTCGCCCTGGCGGTCTTGGCAATATTGGCCCTCTTCCGCTTTGTTGGCGTCATCTCGCAGCGGAGGCCCGCCGCTCCGAAGGCGAAAAAGGCGAAGGTTGCCAAGGCGCCGAAGGCTCCGAAGGCAAAGAAGGGAGAGGCGGACTCGGAGATCGAGGACGATGAGGAGCCTGGTGGACGGGGTTCGAGGCGACGCTGAGACGCTCCGCCGCTTCCATTCGAACCTGCCCCCCCAGGGGAAGCCCTCGAGTACACGAATCCTCCCGAGCCGGATCAGGGCCTTGAGGGCCTCTGCAACTTCGGCGCGGTGCCAGGCTGACAGGCTGGCTCCCCCAGGCACGAGGGGAGGGTCGAAGCCGCGCTCACCACGGAGGCGGGCGATGGCATCGGACTCGGTGAAGCGCCGTGGGTTTGCCTGGAGGAAGGACCGGATTTCTGCTTCTCCCTCAGGCTCTGCAAGGGCCTCGCCGGAGCAGCGGTCACAGCCCGAGCAGCTGCCCTCGGGCGCTGCTCCAAGGAGGGCGAGGAGGGCCTCGCGCCGGCAGCCCGAATCCGAGGCTGCGTAAGACTCCAAGGCTGCAGCCCTCTGACCCTCTCCGCTGCTGGAACCCTTCAGCCGGACCGCCCCAGAAGCGTTGTGGAGGAGTATCGCCCGCGACTGCCCCCCATCGCGGCCGGCACGCCCCGATTCCTGGAGGTAGGCCTCGACCGAGGCCGGAGCCTCCCAGTGGATCACCGTACGTATGTTCTTCTTGTCCACGCCCATGCCATAGGCGCAGGTTGCCGCCAGGACACCCTCGGCGCTCGCGAGGAACCAGGCCTCGATCCGGCGCTTTTCCTCCGCTGCGAGTCCCGCGTGATAGAAGCGCGCATCGAGACCCCTCTGGTCGAGGCGGAGGCGGGAAGCGAGGTTTTCAACGCCGCGCCGAGAGCCTGCGAAGACAATGAGGGGTTTTTCCGACTCCGCGACGAGGCGCGCGAGGCTGCGCTGCTTCGACAGTGTTGGTACGACCGAGTACAGGATGTTTGGCCGGTCGGGATTGCCGGCCAGGAGACGCCAGGCCTCCTGGCCGAAGAGGCTTGCCGCAGTGGCTTCCAGCACCGCCGGGCCGGCGGTGGCGGTGAAGGCGGTGATGGCCCGGGGTTTGAGGGTGCGCGCAATGCGGCCGATCTCGAGGTAGGCTGGCCTGAAACTCATTCCCCATTCGGAGACGCAATGGGCCTCGTCGATGGCCAGGTGGGCGATTCCCAGTCCGGCCAGCTCGACTGCAAGCCTTCCTTTTTCGAGGACCTCGGGATTGGCAATGGCGATCTTTGTCGTGCCCGAGGCGAGGGCGGAGAGGGCGAGTCCTCGCTCCCCTGCGGACTGGCCGCCTCGGAAGGTCACCGAGGCTATCCCCGCCTCCTCGAGGCGCCGCCGCTGGTCCTCCATCAGCGCGAGGAGGGGATAGAGCACGAGGGTGGGGCCGTCGAGGAGGAGGGCAGGCACCTGGAAGCAGAGGGACTTGCCAGCGCCAGTGGGAAGGACGACTACCTGGCGCGGCGGTGGGCGGTCGGAAAAATCGTCAGCATTATGATGATCGTCGCCGGTAACGGACGGAGGGGTGGCTGGCGGATCCACTGCGGCCGCCGCCTCCAGGATGTTGGCCATCACCAGGCGCTGGATGGGGAAGAGCCAGGGGATGCCGAAGCGCTCGCGGGCGGTTTCAGCCACGGGGTCGGGCAGGGGGGTGGCCAGGGGCTCCGTCAGGGTTTCGGCCAGCGGGTGCGCGTCCGCTTCGGGGGGGCGGTCGGCCAGGAGTCGGGGCACTGTTACGCTGTCTTCCATGCCTACAGTACGCCCGGACGAAGCCGCCGCGATTGCGTCCGTAGGAGGAATTCAGCCCTGTGTGTTGCCATATGCCTTGGCGAGCGACATGAAACACAGCTATGGTTTCCATCAGCACTGGCAAGCGGCAGGCTAATGCATACACTTTGAGTCATCCATGGAGGGCCCTCGATGAAACGCATCCGAATCGTTCTTTCAATTATTCTGGCCATGGCCGCGGGTATCGTGATGGCTCAGACACAGAGCCTCAACGCAGAGCAAAAGGCCAGGGTCGAAGGCTGGCTTGTAAAATACCAGCCCCTGGGCAGCGATCCAACGGTAATCGCCGCTGTCAAAGCCTTCAATGCCCAGCCTCCGGAAGAGCTCAGCGGCATGACCCAGGACAAGTGGGCCGCGCTGGGCTCCCTGAGCCCGGAAGTCCGGAACCTCTCCAAAAATGCGCTCGCGGAGTATCTCAAGGCCAAGCGCGAGCCCGTCATCGCAGAGCTCTTTGTCTCGGGAGCCAACGGCACCAAGGTCGCCTTCTTCGGCAAGACGACGAGCTGGAACCACTCGGGCAAGCCCAAGCAGGACGTGCCCATGTCTGGGAAGACCTGGATTGGCCCCCCCGAACTCGATGAGTCTTCAGGCAGGATCACGGTCCAGATCTCCTTCCCCATCCTCGATGGCAAGAAAGCCATAGGGACAATGGTCATCGGTCTCGACGTCGCGAAGCTCTAGAGGGAAAACACGCGCCTCTGGCTTGATCGCTGACACCCTTTACTTCACTTGAAGCAGATGTCTTCGCTCTACTCGGTGCGCGTGATCCTCTCTTGTCGGGGCCTTGGGTTTGCCCTGAGAGAAGAAGACGGAGTCATCTTGTCCTGGATCGGAACCCACGCTGAATATGACCAATTGCTGCTGTAAGGATCGACTGTTCCAGAAGGGGGCAAGGTATCGCCAGAAGGGCGAGGTCTGAGGGTTCGTCAGGAAGACTGGGGCTCTGCCCCCCTGGATTGGCATCCGGGGCGAGGAGGTCCTCGACGAAGCCAACGCCATGGCGATTCTCGAGCCTGCTGGGATGTGAAGAATAGCCGACGAATGGCGCCCAAAGTGGATCGGCGCTCCCGTTGCCGGGATTATGTGCAAAGCACCTTCACGCCCCAGGTCCCGCAGGTCCATACCCGATATTTGAAGCCGGGCTTGCCATTCGTCGGCAACTCCTATTCTTATTCGTCAGAGCAACGGGGTCAAGAGGCAACGCATCGAGCCATTCATTCCCCGGGACCAGGAGCGAGGACGACGGCCCCTGACCTGAAGAAATCCTTGAATTCCACTGTCCCCCCCGGTCCGACGACGACAAACTCCTCGTCCCAATGCCCCTCGATCATCTTCCGTACGAGGCGATCAGAGCCGTCGATCTCCTCGAAGCGGAGACCGACGCGTTGCGCCTGGCCCCGGGCCTGGGCGCGGTACCTCTCGAGGTCATAGTTCCCGGTGTTGATCAGGGCCAGGCGCCTGTAGTTGCCGAACATCGCCGCCATCAGCCTCGTTGCCCTGGCATGGCCATATTTCCGCTGCATCCCCTCGATGTCCGCGAAGGGCCCGTCACCGGCCTCGATCCAACCCTTTGTCAGGTAGTAGGTCCCCGGTTCCCGGCTCGACTCTTCATGGTGGGCTGCCCGGGATCCGAGGAAGATCGAGATGCAGTCGTCGACCCGGGGCAAGACGATGGTGCAGCGACCTGCCCGGAGTCCGATAGTTCCCTGCGAGCAAAGACCGTAGCCGAGGAGTATCACGTCGGTTCTGTCCTGGAGCTCGTCGATGGCCTCCTGGAGGGAAGCCTGCAGCCGGGACGGCGAGGAATGGAGGCCGAAATCGAGGACCCTGTGCTCCGTTCCGGGCGGCAGAAATGGAAGCATCTCCTCGATCACTGTCGCGCAGGCGAGTACGAACGTTCGTCGGTCATCCATGCTTCGCCCCTTTGCCCCGGAATTGGTCAGAAACGTGACGGCCTTTACTTGGCGTCGTCGAAGCATCGGCCTGGGGTCAGACCCCCAGGGTTCGTCAAGACCACGTCGCTTAGCCTGGACGAGGACACCAAGTGTGCCGATCACCCTAAGTCCGAGATACTCAGCAAGGTTGCGGCCGATTTTCTCATCAATAATTACCACGGCATCAGCTTTTTCCATTGCTAGAGCAATTGTTTGTTTTTCTCCCCGGTCTAGCTCAAGCAAGACCGGGAACCTGACTTGTTGGAATCTTCATGAATGGTTGTCCAGTCAAAACGAGCTAGATCGGGAACGATAACCGGACCTCCGCATGCGCATTCATCGAGAACAGACGTGGCGATATGGATACGGGAATACAATGTTGGTAACAATTGCAGATGTCCAATACTGGCCAGGGCGATGAAGGGTGTCGTATTGGAGAAGACGATCATTAATCTGCCATCTCCCTGCGATAATCATCGGAGCTGTCATCAAGCAATTCTATCCCGACGCTACAAGCATGGATCAGGAAATGGGCCCTTGGTACCCCCAGCCAGACTGCAGCCATTCCGGATGAGACCTTTCCGGCTTTGAACAGGGCCAACGCAGTTTCAGTCTTAGCCAGCTCAGCAAACTGCTTGGCATCATAATGCAAGCCAAGCAACAGTTCCTGCGGACAATCAAAAATCACGGTGCTGTTCATGCATGCCCTCAGGGATCGCAGACTTTCTATTCAATTTCTTTGTTCCCGATCCCCAATTGGATTTTCTTGACTAGCAGTAGAAAAGTAAAGTCTTAAGCAGAGACCAAGGGCCTAGCGGCCTAGGGTCTGACCCCTCAGTGCTCGTTTCGGTACATCACAAAGGTGGCAACTGGAAGCGACCTTCGTAAATGCCTTGGACTGTGATGTCCTCATCTAGCTTTTCCCAGCGCATTGCCCGGCCATCCAAACGAAGCTCGACTTCTCCAAGTTCCTCGTTGCTGGCCTTTCGGAGCAGACGGAAGCGATCAGCGGGAAATCCAAGGATGCGTTCGTCGGAAAGCTCCAGATAGATGATGCGACACTCGACCCAGACACGACTTGCGGAGACGGCGGTCGCAACGGGCAGCTCAGCTATGGAACTCATGGTAGGCCTCCAACAACACTGCTTGATGCTCAAAGACAAGTCGCTCGATCTCACGAAGCTTCGATGATGGCAATCTGGTGCCGCTCGCCAGCCGCACAGGAGAGAGCCAGAATTTTGCTTCACCATCGCCATTGGCGACATGGATATGTGGTGGCTCGGTCCCTTCATCGGAATAAAAGTGAAATCGAAACGGACCAATCCTCATGAAAGTGGGCATAGTGTCATTATACCACTGGTAAACCTATTATACACCATCCATATTGGGTTGCATAAGATCGGCTCTGTGCGTCCAAAGGAATTGGGCGACCTCCCTCGCGACCGCTCCTGAGAAGAATAGTCCTAACAACTTCGGTCGGCGATGCACGGGTCAGGCCATGGGTTCGTCCCCTGGGGTCTGACCCCCAGGGCTCGTCACGGATCGAAAAACCATCGGCTCCCCGGACGACTTGAGTTTCTGCAGCCACGCTCGTGCGCAAAAAAGGGGTCAGACCCCGAGGGCTCGTCAGGTGAAGGCTGGCTAATCCCCAATCGAGCTTCTTTCGTTTCCTCCAGATCCCAGTCTGACCCCAGCCTTCATCTTTTTCCGTTGATCCCTTCGTCGATGCTACCTTCACCTGCACGATGCAGCACGTTCCTTGCTGCTGGTCTCATGATATCCCCAGGGCTCGTCAGTGAGCGCCCTGGGGTCAGACCCCCAGGGCTCGTCACGGGAGTGCAAGGATGCCCGATCGCGCTCCAGGAGGGCGATGAACTTGGCCTCGAAGGCGGGATCTATCGTGTTGTCGCTGCCGGGCTGTTCCACAAAGCCAGTCTATCAGGATGTGGGGATGAACAAAGATCCGAACCCACGGAGTCCAGGTTGGACTGCGAGGGTCTGACCCAGGGCTCGTCACCGAGGGTTCGTCCGTCGCGGCCTGGGGTCTGACCCCCAGGGCTCGTCAGACCCCCAGGGCTCGTCAACACCGAGGCATCTGAACAGGTCATCATGATCGAGGATGCGAAGCAGGGGTCAGGCTCGCGGTCTGACTCCTCCTGGGTTCACTGCCTGTTCAAAGGCTTA
>CAIJMU010000028.1 GCA_903821875.1 uncultured Spirochaetota bacterium | reverse complement strand
CGTCCACTCGCAGATCTATCCCTGGGGCGAAGAGCGACGGCGCTGCTACCTTCACCTGTACTATAACGATGTGATCCGCTCAGAAGCCGTCAACCGCTTCAACCATACGCTGCTGGACTGCAAGGAAGAACTCGAATCCGGCAATCCCATGACCGAGCACCAGGACTTCTATGATTCGTTCTTCGTCATCACGGAGACACCGATGCGGGGAACGAAGGTCTCATACAATTCTGAGGCCGTGAGCAAGTTCATCAAGCATTACGCTGGATTTCAGGCACTTCTGACCACGAAATTCAAGGAACCTTTGGAGGCCTTGCAAGTCTACCGGGACAAGGACGTTGTCGAGAAGTGCTTTGACGATCTTAAGAATGCCCTGGATATGAAACGATTGCGGATGCATAGTATTGAGACGGTCGATGGCAGGCTGTTCGTGCAGTTCATCGCCTTGATCCTCACGAGCGCACTCAGGCTGGCGATGAGGGCGGCGAAGCTTATGAAGAAGTACACAGTCCGCGAACTCCTTCTTGAGATGGATCCGCTGACCAGAATCCGCTATGACGGGAAGTATGGCATAATCCTTACCGAAGTTACCAAGCCACAGCGCGAGATCCTTACCCTTCTGAATATCGACCTACCTAGGTCTGCCTAGCTACAAAAGGCACGGGAAATCAGGTTGTCCGGCATTGCCGGAGGCCATCATATTCAGCTTAATATTTTATCTGGTGAGTTAGCCCATATCTCTGATCCTTGACCGTTGTCGTCCTGAGCTGGTCGAAGGACATCCTAGACGCGCAGGCTGAGCTCTTTCGGCAGACCTTAGGCATCGATACCCGCATCGAGCCCATCCTGCTCGAAGAGGAAAGCGACCAGTCCAGTTTCCTCGCCTCGATACGCAGCTATGCGATTGTCGGGTCGGGTAGATGAGTCGCGCGCTGCGAACTTGCGCGACAGTCTATACTCGAAGAGTTTATGTATGTGCAGCAACATTCGACTATGATCGAAACATGGCAGCCTCGCTCATTGCTCGCAATTCATACCTGAAACGTTTCGCTCCACGTCCCTCACAACCGGTATGGATACGCGTGAACGACGAGGGAATCGAGGGCGAACTGGACGGCGCCGAAAAGGCTGGCCTTCGAGCCCAGCGAAGAGAGCTTGACCGTCGCTGGCGGGAAGGGGTAGCTCCTCTCCACTTCCTCGATCAGCGGTCGCAGCATGAGTGTCTCGGCACCCTTGATTTCGCAGGCTGCTCCGCCGATGACCACCAGTTCCGGGTTGAGGAGGATCATCAGGTTCACCGTCGCTATCGCAAGGTGTCCGACTGCCTTCCCAATTATGCCGAGAGCCTCGTCCCCGCCCTTTCCCGCAGCCTCGAAGAGGGCCTTTGCCGAGGCAAGGCTTCCCGTAACCGGCCCCCTTCCTGCGGGACCTGGCTCCGGGGCACCTAAGGCCGACAGCGAAGCCCGTCTCTCGAGGTACCCTCCCCTGGAGCTGTCGAATCCGAGTCCGGACGGTTCCGTGATGAAGAAGCCGATCTCCCCGGCCGTGCCCTGGGGCCCGCGGTGGAGGCTGCCGTCGAGGATGATGCCCGCGCCAATGCCGTTGCCGACCTCGATGAAGACCATGTTTCGCGTATCGCGTCCCGTGCCGCGCTTCCATTCACCGATCGCAGCGAGGTTGGAGATGTTTTCGATGTATATAGGAACATCGAAGGCATGGCGGAGGCTCTCGGGAAGGTTGGTTGTGGAGAGGCTTTCGTAGAGGCTGGCGTTCAGGATGGCCCCTGTCTGCGGGTCGACGACTGCGGGCACCCCTATCCCGATGGCCAGGAGGTTCAGTGCGGCTTCGGAAGCTTCCCTGGCAAAATCGGCGATGGCAGAACGGATCGAAGCGATCAGATGGTCGCAGAAGGCCGAACTGCCATCGAAGGGCGCTGCCACGGATTGCTGCTGCAGTATTCCTGCGAAATCGCTGATGGCGATCTTGATTGGATCGGCGAGGGTGTCGACACCGACGATGTAGCCGCGACCTGAATTGACCGAGATCTGCGCAGCCTTCTTGCCGGTGCCGACCTGGACCCGCTCCGACTCGATGACATACTCGTCTTTCAGGAGGCGCTCGATGGCCCGCGATACGGCCGGAGCACTGATTCCGAGGTCGCGGGCAATCTGGGCGCGGTAGGCGATCCCCCGGTCGCGGAGGTAGTTGAAAATGATCGAGATGTTTATGCGGTTCTGCATGAGGGCATTCGCGGTGTCGGTCACCGTCAGGCTTCGGGGCAGGCCCGCCAAGGTCCTTCTCACGATAGGGCCGCCATCGCTGCGCCTGGAAATACCTGCGAAGGCAGGAGGGGTAGGGGAAGGCGATGGCTCCCTGAGGGGGAAATAATATCGCGGTAATTAATACGGATGGTGCTTGCTCGCTTCGGCCAGGAGGGCAATGTTCGCGGGATCGGTACCGGGGGAGACCGAGCAGGCTGTCGACAGGATGTAGCCGCCATCACCTCCCGCGCTTGCGATGAGTTCGGCCGCCTTCGATCGTATGGCTTCCGCCTCTCCCTTGAGGAGGATGTTGACCGGATCGAGGTTGCCCTTGAGGAAGAGGCGCTCCCCGAATTCCTTCTTGACGCTTCCTATGTCGGTGTTGCCCAGGGGCGGAGGGTCCATGGTGTCGACGCCGTCGTAACCGGCTTCGGCCATGGCCCCGATCCTGTCGCCGATGCTGCCGCAGCTGTGGACGTAGACAAAGGCGCCGGTTTCGCGGTGGATGCGCCTAACTATGGCTTTCTCGTAGGGGAGGACAAAGCGGCGGTACTGCTCCAGGGAGAGGAAGCCGGCACCGGCGAAGGCCGAGGAGACCAGGACGGCATCCGCCCCCGCCCGGGCCTGGAGGACGGCGAGCTCAGCCGCTCCGGCCGAGAGTGCGGCCAGGATGTCGTCACATTTGTCCGGATCGTCCATCAGGGCGATGAGCCCTTCGGCGTAGCCCAGGAGTTCCATCAATTGGGTGAAGGGCGAAAAAATCTCGGAGGAGACGTGGAGGGAAGGGCCGGCTTTTTGCACGGTAAGCCTGAGGCTGTCGAGAATATAGTCGGGAAAGAAGGAGGGGCCAAAGGTGGAGGAGGGCGGGGCAAAGTCGAAGGAGAAGGGGTAGCTCACCTCGGTGATACAGTGGGGTTCCACATAATACAGACAGCCTGGATCGATCTCATCCAGCGATGGCCGCTGTCCTGATCCCCGGTAGTGGACATTGTCATTGTCGGGGCTGACGCTGCAGCCCCCGCCCTTCCACTCGATCCTCGTCCCTTCCGGACCCTGCTCCACGCTGGCGACCTGGCTTTCCCAATCCCGCGGTCGCCCTGGAAGGTTGACCAGGACTCCATCGAAGCCATAGCGGTGCGCGAGGGCGACCAAGGCGTCGCTGAAGTCCTCGGAGGAAAACCACAGGCGCCAGGGTGTTTTCCCTGAGTTGAGCATGTAGTGTCCGATGGCGAGCTGGCAAAAAACCGGCACCCTGTCGGCTTTTTCCCGTCGCATGGCCTTCGCGATCCGCTGTTTGCCCGTCATGTCAATTGTCCTGCGCCCTAGAGGCGCTGGATCTCGCCCGTTTCCATGGATTTACGCAGGGCGAGTACCAGGCCGATGACCTCGCGGCTCTCCGCTGCGGGCATCAGGGATGGCTCCTTTCCGCTTGCGACACATCCGGCAAAGTACTCGATTTCGTTGAAGTAGCCGTCTCCCGGCGCAACCTCCACGAGCTCCGGGGCCTTTCCCGGGGAAAAGTGGATGAGGCGGGAGGAGGCGCCGCCGAGGTCTTCGAGGTTGAAGCCGGCCGACAGGGCGAACTCAAGCGCCCCCTTGGTACCGACTATGCGCATTGTCATCGTAAAGGGGTAGCCCTCGGGCATCTCGAAGGCGCCTTCGGCCACGGCCTTGACTCCGTTCCTGAAGGAGAGGCTCGAGACGACGTGATTCCAGCAGCCTGCGGAGTTTTTCCATCCCACCGCGGAGGCCGTGTCTACGGGGCCGAAATAGTGGCGGAGGATGTCGAGATCATGGAGATGGAGGTCGAAGAGGCCACCGCCGCTCTTGGCGGGATCCTTGAACCATTCGCCCCAATTAGGATGCTGGGCCAGGCGGTTGGCGTAGACCATCTGGATTTCACCGAGGTCACCCCGGTCGAGGCGCTTCTTGATCTCGACATATTCGGGCCAGAACCTGAGGACCTGTGCGATCATCAGCTTGACGCCGCCGGCCCGGGCTGCCGCAACCATGGCCTCGGCGTCCTCTGCTGTCAATGTCATGGGCTTTTCGCAGAGCACGTGCTTGCCCCGGCCCGCAGCCATCACGGCATACCTGGCATGGACAGAGGTCGGCGCGCAGATGTCGACCAGGTCGAAGTCCGCCTTTGCGAAGAGCTCATCGATGTCGGTGTAGGCCTCCGCCCCCTGCTCCGCAGCCAGCTTGCCAGCGCGCTCGGAGCTGCTGTCGCAGACAGCCACCAACCGGGTACCCGGAAGCTTGGCCCAGGCCGCAGCATGGTTGCCAGCGATGAAGCCAGCGCCTATCAACGCCACTTTGATCATAATTGGTCCTTTCCCCTGGTGCCCAGGATGTAGTCCATCGACATGGAGGTGTTGTGTATGACGGCATCGGTGTGGGTCGTGTAGGTCGGCATTATTTCAGCATTGCAGAAGCCCTCGAAACCGGCCCTTCCGAGGGCTGCCACTACGGCGGGGAAATCCACGTCGCCCGACAGGAGCTCGACGAAACCCCGGAATCCGCCGGGGTCCCGCCTGTAGTCCTTGAAGTGCACGCGCCTGATCCGCGCGCCGAGGATGTCGATCCACTGCTCCGCATAACCTGTCTGTATGCAGTTGGCCACGTCGAAGTAGGCCCCGATATAGGGTGAGGCCAGGTCGTCGATGAAAGCGCGCATCTCCAGGGGCGACAGGAGCATCTTGTTCCAGACGTTCTCGACCGCGATGGAGACCCCGGCGGCCTTTGCGCGGGGGACAAGGGCGGCAAGTCCTTCCTTCGCACGGTCGAGGGCAGTCGCATAGGGCACAACCTCGGCGCCGGGAATGAAGTCGCAGCCCACGTAGCCGGGCACGCAGAGGATGGCGTCGGTTCCGAGGATCCTGGCGGTGTCGATCATCTTGGCCAGGATGTCCCTGCCCTTCTGGCGCCTGGCGGGGTCCGCCGAGGTGAGGGGATAGACCCAGCCCAGCCAGGAGCAGACGCTCGCGGCCGCAAGGCCGGTATCGTCGAGGATGCGGCGGATGGCCTGCGCCTCGGCCTCGCTGCAGGAGATGGAAAGCTCTCCCTCCTCGTCCATGCAGAACTCGATTCCCTCGAAGCCTGCTTCCTTGGCGAGCTGTATCGCCCGCTTCAGGGGCGTGCCCTTCGCGAAACTCCAGTAATTGATGCCCTTTCTCATGCTTCCTCCGCTGCCCCGGCGAGGGCGGCTACAGGGCCGCCATTCGCCTAACCCTTCCTAGTTACGCTTGATCTTGTCCATGTTGCTGAATACGACGGCCAGGACGATGATGGCGCCCTGGACGATTTTCTGGATATATGAGTTGATCGAAAGTACGGTCATCGCATTGCTGAGGAGGCCTATGAGAAGGACTCCGGTAAAGGCGCCCAGGATGGTGCCCCTCCCTCCCTCGAAGGTGACGCCGCCGACGATGCTGGCCGTAAGGGCCGAAAGCTCATAATTGGCTGAGGTTGCCGATGAGGTGACCGAGTCGAGGCGGGCGGCGAAGACGATGGAGGCGACACCGCAGAAGAAGCCGCTGACGGTGTAGGCGAGGATCTTGAACCTGTTAATGCGGAGGCCGGAGAGGTAGGCATTCTCCTCGTTGCCGCCGACGGCGACTATGCGGCGTCCAGTCTTCGTGAGGTTCAGGAGGATGGCGGTGAAGGCTACCACGAGGGCGAAGAAGGCCAGCATATAGACGGGCACGACGTCCCAGAGCTTGGTTCTCCTGATCCACTCGAACTTCTGCTGGAAATTGAGGAACTTCCCGTTGGAGACGACAAGGGAGATCCCGAAGTAGACGTTCGCCATGCCCAATGTGATGATGAGGGGAAGGCAGCGGCTCTTGGCGATGATGACGCCGTTGATGAAACCGAAGAGCGTCGAGACGGAAAGGCCTGCGACGATGGCGAGGGCCGGGTCTCCCCCTCCCATGATGACCTTGGCCATCACCACGGCCGAGAAGACCATGATGCTGCCCATCGAGAGGTCGATGCCCCCTGAAATCAAAAGGAGGGCCATGCCCATCGTAAGGATGCCGACCACCGATACCTGCTGCAGGACGACCATGATGTTGTCGACCGAAAGGAAGCGCGGATTGATCGCTGTGACGACCACGCAGAGGACCAGGATTATCAGCCAGAGGAGGATCCGCTGATCCTTCAGGTCGATCTTCGCCTTCGTTCTTGCCGCCGCTTCAGCCATGTGCGTTCACCTCGAGTGCCCAGATGATGATGTTGTGCTCGGTGATTTCCTCACCGACGAGTTCGCGGACGATCTGTCCGTTGCTGACGACAAGGACCCGGTCGCTCATGGAGATGAGCTCGGGCATGTCGGAGGAGATCATGATGATGGATTTGCCCCGCTTGGCGAGGTCCGACATGATCTTGTAGAAGTCTGCCTTGGCTCCGACGTCGATGCCGCGGGTCGGCTCGTCGAGTATGAAGATGTCGGAATCCTCGAAGAGCCACTTCCCCAGCACGACCTTCTGCTGGTTGCCACCGCTTAAGTAGCGCAGGACCTGGAAGGGCGAGGAGGCCTTTACACCTAATTCGTCGTAGATGCCCTTGATCAGGCCTACGTGGTTCCGGAAGTTGGTGAAGTAGCCGGGGATCTTCCGCTCGAGGCTGACGATGGTGAGGTTTTCCACGATGCTCGCTCCGAGCATGAGGCCGAGCTTCTGCCGATCCTCGGTGACGTAGGCTATGCCCGCTGCGATGGATTCCCGGGGGTTCCTGAGGGCTACTGCGCCACCGCGGAGGCGGATTTCTCCAGCGTGGCGAGGGTCCGCTCCGATGAGGGCCCTGATGATCTCGGTGCGACCGGAGCCCACCATCCCCGAGATGCCCAGGATCTCGCCGCGCCGCAGATCGAAGGAGACCGAAGGGCCCTCCTTCGTGCGCTTGAGTCCCTTGACCTCGAGGATGACCTCGCCGACTTCGTGCGCTTCGCGCGCGTAGAACTTTTCCATGCTGCGCCCGACCATCTCCCGCGTGATGCTGGGAATTGGTACATCCCGGCCGGAGTTGTCGAACTGCGTCACCACGGCTCCGTCGCGGAGGACGGTGATCCTGTCGGCGACCCTCACTACCTCGTCGAGGGAGTGGGAGATGTAGATGATGCTGATGCCCGTGCTGGCGATGCGCTGGACCATGTCGAGGACCTTGCCGGCGTCGCGTACGTTGAACATCGAGGTCGGCTCGTCCATGATGAGGATTCGGGGCTTCCTGACAAAGGCCTTGAGGATCTTGACGTACTGCTGCTCGGAAACGCTCAGGGTCTCGACGCGACGCGAGAGGTCGAGGCCTATCCCGAGTTCGTCGAGGAGGTCCTTTGCGTGCTTCCTCATGCCGGAGAAATCGGCGAAGCCCAGGCGCGATTCCTCGCAGCCCACGAAGACGTTCTCGACGACATTCATCGTAGGTACCAGGAGATTTTCCTGGTAGATGATCTCGATGCCGAGTTCCCCGGACAGGCGTGGGCTCAGGGTCCTGTACGAAACCCCTCCGACGATGATCTGTCCGGAGTCGGGCGTGTAGGCGCCCGAGAGGATCTTCATCAGGGTGGACTTGCCCGCCCCGTTCTCCCCGACAAGTCCGTGTATTTCCCCCGGATGCAGATCGAAGGTGATGCCGTTCAGGGCCCGGACGCCTGCGAAGCTCTTGACAATGCTCCGCATCTGTATGACCGTCTCGCGCTCTTCCACTCCTGCCCTCTTTCGGCACATCGTTCCGACATGAGGGCGACCGACCCCGAGGGGCCGGTCACCCTGTCATGGATTATATCAGTCGAGGCCGCCGATGTATTTGATGGAAGCCGCGTCCACAACGTCCCACTTGATGGCCTTGCTGAGGGTCTTCACGTCCACGGGGACGATCGGGAGGGGATAGAAGGCAGCGGGCTTCTTCTTGCCCTGGGAATTCCACCAGAGGTTGCGGAAGGTGATCAGGCCCTGGAGGGAAACAGGGGCAGTGATGTTGGCATACTCGATGCCGTCCTTGATCATCTTGAGGCCTTCGGGCGAGCCGCCGGTGGAGACGATCTTCTTCTTGCCGTCGAGGCCCTTGTCCTTCAGGGCATTGAAGACGCCGATGGCCATGAGGTCGTTGTTGGCAAAGACCACATCGAAGGCCTTGCCGGTGGAGAGGAAGCTCTGGGTTACGTCCATGGCCTTCTGGGTCTGCCAGTCGCCGTGGATGATGTCGACCATGGTAACCTTACCCTTGAACTCGGCGAGGGCCTTGTTCACGCCGATCATGTAGGTTTCCCAGACACCGCCACCCTCGGCGCCGGCGACAAAGAGGACCTTGGAGCCGGGCAGGGAGGTCGCGATGTACTTGATCGCGCCATAGCCGATGTCGTCATAGCGGCAGGCGACGACGGAGATGTACTTGCCCGCGTCGGCGTTCATCGGGAGGTTCTCGATGGTTATCGGGATGTTCTCCTCGTTGGCCATGCGGATGAGGGTAGCCGCCTGGTCCGGGCTGATCGGGAATACCGAAATGCCGTCCACTTTCTTCGCGATCAGCTCCTGCATGAGGCCAACTGATTTTTCGGCGTCGTTCTCGGAATCGAGGACGATGACGTTGACGCCCTTGAGCTTTGCGGCGTACTGGAAAGCCTCGGCGCCGTACTGGTTCCAGATGTCCTTCATGTCATAGGCGATGTAGCCGTAGGTAAGCTGCTTGGCCGGTGCCGCCCAGACGTTGAGCGACATAGCCAGCATCACCGCGACTAAAACCAGACCGATCCTCTTCTTCATGACTTCCTCCTGATATCCAATCTGCCCGCGGGTTCGGAGGGCTAACCCCACCTTCCTGCGGGAAGCGGTCCTGCTGAAATCGGCGGGCGTGCCCGTCAGATCCACAGGCTCAGACAACTCCCAGACTTTTCAGATACTCGAACGAATCCTTGACAGCCTTGTCCACTTCTGCGACGTCCTTGGGGCCTGCCTGGGTGAACTCCACCTCCAGGCTGAGGGGCGAGGTGTTCCCTGCGGCGACCAGGGCCTCCATCACACGGTCCAGCCTGAGGGCGCCCTTGCCGAGGGCGGGGAAGTTCCACTCGGCCTGCGCACCGGCCTTGTCCTTGAGGTGGACGTACTTCACCTCGCCGATGCAGCCCTTGATTTCCTCGTCGGGCAGGGTCTTGCCGTAGAAGACCACGTTGGCAGTGTCGTAGTTGACGCCGAGGAAGCGCGAGCCGACCTTCCTGGTGACGCGTGCAAGCGACTCACCAGTGCCGTATTCGCCATGGGTTTCAAGGACCATCACAATACCCAGCTTCTCGCAGGTCGGAAGGACTTTCCGGATGTTGGCTACAAGGACATCCTCGGCGCTGCCTTCGTTGTGGCCGAAGTGGGCTTCGCCCGTGGAGGTGACGATATATTTGCAGCCAAGCTTGCCGGCCAGTTCGATGTTGGCCCGGAAGTCCTCGAGTCTGGCCTCGTCCATGAGGTTGCAGTGGCCGCTTAAGCCCAGGGGGGCGAGGCCGAGGGCCTTCGTCTTCCGGAGGACCTCGTCGATCTCCGCTTTGCTCATCGATGCTGACAGGTGTTCAGTCCATCCCTTGACCGCCGTGTACTCGACATGCTTGAACCCGGCCTTCGCGATGCCGTTCAGGGCCTCGTCCAGGCTGAAGCCGTGGTAGGTGTTGGTCGACACCGCGAACGCGTTTTTCATGGGACCCGATACCTTCATTGACGCCTCCTTGGGAATCAGACGGCTAAATCATAGCGCAAATCCTAGTGCATCTCGGTATCGCAGCTGCCAATGCCCGAGCGGAGAAAATTAAACTGGACCTGGGGATGGTCGGCGAGGAGGGACATAGGGACTGAGGAGTCCGGGACCTTCTTCGCTATCATGAGGGCTGTCAGCCTGAGGCCAAAGGGATTGTCGTGATTGCCCGCGTGCCAGATGGAGACCTTGTCGCACTTCCAGGTCTCCAGGGGGCCGACTGACAGGGCCTGGGAGGGTACCTGGGAGACGACGCCGCCTCCCGAAGTCCTGGCGTTCTGGATGATGGTCATGGGGTGGAGATTGACTACCCTGGCACTCAGTTTCCTGAACTCATGTGGGGAGGGTGGGGCGTCGCGCCAGGCGCCTTCCCGCTTGAAGGGGTCATTGAAGGCCCAGTGTTTGACCTCGCCCTGGCCACCCTGCATCACCAGGCATCGTGCCGAGTCGTAGGAAGCCGTGTACTCGGCCAGGTTGTCAGCGCGGAGGAAGTGGAGGTTCCGCTCGGGCATGCGGAGCTTCTTGTCGATCCGGGAAAAGCAGAGGTCCATGTCCGCCTTCCTGAAGCTCAGGGGATGGTCGGCTGCCACTTCCTTCCCGTCCACATACCACTCGTCCATGGCCCAGAAATGGGCGCTCCTGACATCGATTCCGAGGTCATTGACCATGCGCGCGACCAGGGGCAGCTGCTCAGTCGGACCGATCGGACCGCAGATCCCGCAGGGCGCATCGTCGGTCGAAGCCATCCAGGCCTGCAGGTACTCCAGGGCTTCTGCCACATAGAATTCCTCGCGGGTTTCGTAGAGTTTGATGGTGAAGCCCGGTCGGGACAGGCCGGGTATGTCCTCGGCCTTGAGGCGGGCTGCGTCAGCGAGGAGCTCGACATCGAGAGTCGTGTAGTCCCACCAGTCGGGGGCGACCTTGCTTAGCGATCTCATCTGGCTCAGCTGGCTCATCCTAGCATCCTTGCTTACTAACGTTACGTTAGCAGCAATAATCATCCCGGATTGTGGACCTGTCAAGAATGATAGTGAGACAGATGTGGTGCTGCCGACCTGCTGGCCGGCCCCTGGGGGTGCAGCCTGCGCTGAGGGGCTAGCCGGCGCGGGGCGGCTCGCCCTCAGCGCTGATCCTCACGGTGGCGAAGACCTCACTGTGGCGAAGTGGCTGAGCCTCCCTCCCTTTCCGCGCGCTTGGCTTCGTCCCAGAAGCCGTCCATGACAGCAAGAAGCTCCGCTGCTCCGGCGGGGTCCCGGGGACGGGCCTTGGACGCGTCGAGGGGCCTGCCCGCCTCGGCCATCCGCTTTTCGACATGGTGGAAGCGGCGCTCGAACTTCGCGACGCTGCGCCGGAGCGCCAGGCCCGGATCGATGTCGAGGAAGCGCGCGACGTTGATGGTCGAGAAAAGGAGGTCTCCGAGCTCGTCCTCGAGGGCATCACGGTCGCCCGTGGTCGTAGCCTCCTCGCAGGCAGCCTCCGACTCGTGGAGCTCCTCGCGGGCCTTGGCCCAGACGTCCCCTGCGTGCGACCAGTCAAAGCCGACCTTCGCGGCCTTTTTCTGAAGCTTGAAGGCCCGCTCCAGGGGCGGCAAGGAGCTGGGCACTCCGTCGAGGATGGAGTCCTGCTTCCTGCGGCCCTCGACCTTTTCCTTGATTTCGCCCCACTGGCGAAGCACTTCGGCGGAGTCCTTTGCCTGTGCCTCTCCAAAAACGTGGGGGTGGCGCCGCACGAGTTTTTCGGCCAGCTTCACAAGGCTGTCCGCGACGGTGAAGTCGCCCAGCTCCTCGTGCATGTAGGAGATCATCGTCGCCAGGAGGAAGATATCGCCGGCCTCCTCGCTCACGTGCTCCGGGTCGCCCTCGTCGATGGCTTCAACCAATTCATAGCATTCCTCGATGAGGGAGCCCCGCAGGGTCTCGGGACTCTGTTCGCGGTCCCAGGGACAGCCGTCCGGCGCGCGCAGCCTCGCCACTATCCGGTAGAGCTCAGCGAAGGCCGCCCCGGCCCTGTCCATCGATCCTTCCATGCCGCCATCCTCCCGCCCGTGGGCGGCCGCCCCTGGGCCCGGCATCCTAGCACGGGAGGCTGGAACGCGGCGATTCCACGGGCGTTCAGTCCGCGGGCTGCTGCCTGAGGGCTGCGAGGGGGGGTGGGCTGCTGGCGGGCATCGGCCTGCCTGACGCGGCAGGAGCTTGTGGCAGGCCGATGGCTGTGGCTATCCTTCGCTTCATGATCGCCTCATCCGATGGCGGATGCCCAGGTCCCAGGTCTCGCAGGCCAGGTCTGGCATTCATCGCCCTCCTCGTCCCCCTCATCATCGGATGCTCCGCGCCTCCTGCCCCTGCGCGGGCCGCATCCGTGGCGGCTGTTGCCGCAATAGCCGATCCCCGCCTTGCCCCCGCGCTGGAGGCCCTGGGCCGTGCCACACCCAGCCTGGGTCCTGCAGTGGCCGCCTCCATCCGCGGCCGCATCGAAGCCGACCCGAAGGGCTTCCTCGCCCTCCTCGATTCGGTCCTGGCCGAGAGGGGGGCCGATCCCTGGCGCTTTGCGCGCGCCGACAAGGTCGCCCCGCCCCTGCCCTCCGGCTTCGAGCCGCCCGACCTCGTGGCCCTCGACGGGAAGAAGGTAGCAATTGCGAAGGATGGCCTGAAGTTGCGGAGGGAGGTCCTCGCGGCCCTTGCTGCGATGACGGCGGCAGCCCGCACCGAGGGCCTGAAGCTCGTGGTGGGTTCCACCTACCGTTCCTGGGCCTACCAGAAGGCCGTGTTCGCGAGGGAGGTTGCTGCCTACGGGGAGGCCCAGGCGCGCAGCGAGTCGGCCGAAGCGGGCCGCTCCCAGCATCAGCTCGGCACGGTGGTGGACTTCAGCCCCATCGACGAGGCCTTTGCCAAGCGGCCAGAGTTCGCCTGGCTGTCGGCGCGGGCTGCAGGCTTCGGCTTTTCGCGCTCCTACCCCGAGGGCCTGGAAACTGTCACTGGCTACCGAAGCGAAAGCTGGCACTGGCGCTGGATCGGGACGGCGGCTACAAAGCTCCAGAAGGATTATTTCGGGGACGTGCAGCAGTACCTGCTGCTGTTCCTTTCGTACAGGTGAAGCGCCAGGGTGGGCGGCCCTTCACCGGCGCCCGCCCTCAGGGGCGGGGCTACGGTCGGGCGGCTTTTTCGTTGGGGGTCGCTATTTTTTCGCTCCTGGCCATTTCAGGGCCGCTGGCCAGCTGAGGTGCTCCGGCTCGAAGTTCCAGGTCATGCCAGCGCTCGCAGAAAAGAGAACGTCACGTGTCGAGGGGCTGCGCCCCTTCAGGTTATCCATCCCGAAGGTGAAGATGGCGTTGGTGAACTCCCCGTGGAAGCTGATGCCCTCGAAGGGAGTGACGGTCAGCTTGATGCCTGCTATGGCGCTGCCGAGTGTGTCGGTCAGCTTGGAGGCCTGGAAGTATTTGGAGCGCTGTTCGTAGCCGAGGGTGGTCTTGAGCTGGTAGGGGATGTTCTTCTTGTAGATGTCGACGACGAGGGCGTAGCGCGTCAGTGCGTCTTCGATAAGCATTCCCTTGGAGTCCGCCATGGTGAAGCGCTTGCCCGAGACAGACCCCGACACTACGGCGTTCGGTGTGTAGAATCCGGCTGCAATTTCCGCGGCGGTCTGCGGCACCGAGGCAGCGCCGGCTACAAGGCCGAGGGCAAGGCCTCCATCGGAGCGCGCCGAGACAAAGGCGATTCCAGGCAATTGCACGAGGATCGAGGTGGAAAGGCCGAGGCTGTAGAGCCGCCGGTCCTTGTTCAAGAAGCCCATGAAGGGTCCTACTCCGACGCTTGCGACTCCCTTCTCGAAGCGGAAGATTCCGGAGGCGACGTTGCGGAGCACGGGGTCAGTCTCGTAGGCGAGATGGAATTTGAAATCCTCACCCATGGGGATGATGAGCCAGCCGGCCCCTCCGTAGAACCACTTAGTGAAGGAACCAGGGGACCAGGCCGAAGTCCCGGCCAAGGCGCCGGTCTGGGCCCAGGGAAAGTACATGCTGGAACTCCGGCCCTCGCCTCCGATCTCCATGGCGGAGAGTCCGGCTACGCCGAGCAGTGAGGACAGGAGGAGCGCAAGGATTCTGCTGTGCATGCCACCCGCCTCAGTAGGAGGTCTTCACGCCGATGAAGGGCTTGAAGATGCCGAACCAGGGAGTCGGGAAGGGGAAGAGCGCTAGCCCGAGCTTGAAGTTCCAGGCCACACCGGACAGGATGGCCTCATAGTAGGGCGATACCTCAGCAGCCAAGGGCTGCGATTCCTTGGGCCTGAACTGGAGGTAGGCTTCAAAGCCGCCCTGCATTCCCGAATCAGACAGGCGGCCGAAGCGGAGATTGAATCCGACGTCAAGGGACCCGCCCTCGCCTGTGGCTTTCTGCCGGTAGTAGGCCGGATGATAGAAGACGGTGAGCGCGAGCTGGCCGCCTCCTCCAACGAAATTGACACGGGGCTCGAAGAGGAAATAGACATCGTTCACGTCAAAGGCCTTGGTGGGATCGTACTGGGGCACCCCGACCTGGGCATAGAACTCGCCCATGTCCCCGGGTGCGACGTGAAACAGGAGGCCCCCGCGGTATAGCCCATATTTGTGGGAGACATCCCAGGAACCGCCTGCAAAGGTCTCGATCTTGAGGGTGTTGAGGTCGAAGAGCCCGCGGAGGTCACCCGACCAGGTGCCAGAGCCGAGGTCCGAATCCTGGTAGGCGTAGGTGTATACCTTCGAACGGTCACCGAGGCTGAGTCCGAAGCGGGCTCCCGTGCCATACACCGCATGGATGCCGTCCCAGGAGACTACCGGATTCAGCTTGATGCCATTGGGATAGCGGAGGGGGCCACGCAGTTCGGTGGCGAAGGGTGTCGCACCGAAGAGGGTCGCGAAGTCGTCGCCGGAGCAAAAGGTATCGAGATAGCCGACAAAGTAGGAAGCCTCGAGGGGAAGGCCGAGGATGCGCTTGGCGGAAACCGATACCGTCTTGAGCCTGAGGCCCGGGGCGTTGATCCTCGAAATGAGGGCAGTGCGCTCCGCCAGGGTCCACTGCAGGGCATCGGCGTAGGAAAGCGATTGCTGCAGATCCCTGAGATCCGATTCGACCTGGGTTGAAAGGAAATCGAGGCGGAGGAGTCCGGCGAATTTCTCGCCGCCACCAATGCCTAAATCGAAGGCGAGCCGCGAGCTGATGGGGAACCTTCCCGTTGTCTTGTCATAGGCTCCATAGCTCACCAGCTCGAGGTTTTCGACGACGAGATTGGCTGCTGCCAGATCGGGCGCAACCAAGGCCGCGAGGGTGACACAGGCCAAGAGGGGAAGGCGGACTCGTCGTTGCATCAAGGGTTCTCCTCGGATCGCGTCACTCTACTCTACCGCCTTCGGGGCTCAGTCACAATGTGTCTACTTCAGGCAGGCTACGGCTCCTGAAGTCCATCCCCGGTCGGCAAAGGCCTCCGCGCGGGGATCCTTGATCATTATCGGCATGAATTGCGAGGGAATGGAGGCCCCTCCCCCTGCGGAGCCTGCATTGACATCCCCCCCTTGGCCCGGTACGTTTGTGCCGTCGTCGGCTCGCCGTTTCCTTCTCTGCCAACCGACCCGGCATCCGATCCTTCGCGCCAAGGTGCCATGATGAACCACTCGGATCCTTCGACGCTCGGTATTCTCTCCTGTCCCGGCGCGGAGTTCTTCGCCGACCAGGTCATCCGCCGCCTTGGTTCCATCTACAAGCGCCGCTTCGACCGCAAGGCCCAGCTTCTGGCTTCCCGCTACCACCTGACCGAAGAGCTCGTGATGCGGAAGATGAACTTTGACAACGACATCCAGTCCAGCCTTCCCTATGTGCCTGGCAATGTGAGCGGCTACCGCTCCCCGAAATTCAAGGTCCATGCCCGCCACACCTGGTTCCCCAACGGCGAGATCAAGACCGAGATCCTCGATTCAGTCCGGGGCAAGGACATCTACATCTTCCAGGATATCGAAAACCATCAGCCCATTCCCTTCAACGAAAATGCAATCACGCGTGTCCTGACGGTAAACGACCACCTCTTCTCGCTCTTTGTCACCATCGACGCGGCCATCCAGGCAGGTGCCAACCGCATCAACCTTGTCCTGCCCTCCTTCCCCTACGCGCGCCAGCACAAGAAAAAGGGCCGCGAGAGCCTCACCGCCGCGCGCGTAAGCGAGATCCTCGAAAGCCTCGGCGTCGAACGCATCATCACCCTCGACATCCATTCCAAGGAAATCGAGAACTCCTTCGGCAAGATGCGCCTGGAGAACCTCCACCCCTCCCTCCAGATCATCGAGAAACTCATCGAAATCGTCGACATCTCGAGCGACGACTTTGTCGTCCTTTCCCCCGATACCGGCGCCGTGGACCGCAACAAGTTCTTCGCGAACAGCCTCCACAAGCCCCTGGCCCTCCTCTACAAGGAGCGGGATTACTCTAAGGTCAGCAAGAACGCTGCCGAGTCCAACATTACCGACATGCGCCTCCTCGGCGACGTGAAGGGCAAGACGGTCTTTATGGCCGATGACATGATTGGCACAGGAGGCACCCTCCTCAAGGGCATGAAGACCATCCGCGAAATGGGCGCCGCCTCCATTGTCTGTGCTGTTTCCCTCCCCCTGTTCTCAGGCTCGGCAGTCGAGGACTTTGACGAAGCGCACAAGAGCGGGCTTTTCCATCGCATCATCGGGACCAATGCGGTCTTCCACCGCGACCTCCTCCAGAAGGAGTGGTACGTCCAGGCCGACTGCACCTCGCTTTTCGCCCAGATCATCAGCCTCCTCCATCACAACCGCTCGCTTTCACAGCTCCTGGACCCGAGGGATCTTGTCGCCAAGCGGATCAATCGCCAGCTCGAGCGCATGGCCCACGGCCATGGCCCCTCTTCGCCCCAGGGCCCCGAAGCCAGCGCTTCGCGGCCACCCCGCTCCAGCGGCGAGGGGGAAGACCCGGGTGATTCCGGCCCCTTTTCCTATTGAGCCACTGACTCCAGGCAGCTATCCATGAAGGTCTTCACGCTTCCACCCGAGCCGCTGGGCCTTGTCTTCGACCTCGATTCCACCCTCTACACCCATGAAGCCTACGCCCGCTTCCAGCTTGATGTCCTCGTGCGAAGGCTCGCCCGCGAGCGCGGGGAGGCCGAGGACAGGGTGGCAGCCCTCGTCAAGGACGTCCGCGATCGCCGCCGCCGCGAAACCGGCTCAGAAACCTCCCTCGGCACGGTCTTCATGGAACTGGGAGTGCCGATCGAGACGAGCGTCCTCTGGCGCGAGGAGCTCATCGTTCCAGCTGACTGGATCGGGGCAGACCCCAGGCTCCGCGAGGTCCTGGCCGTCCTTGGCGAGCATTATGCGATTGCTTTACTTACGAACAACCCGCGCTCCGTCGGAGAGGCCTCGCTGGCTGCCCTCGGCGTCCGAGACCTCTTTGGCCCGGTAGTCGGCCTCGACGACAGCCTGCGTTCCAAGCCCGATCCCGCTCCCTTTCGCCTGATCTTCTCCCGGCTTGGACTCGATGCTTCCAGCTGTATTTCCATCGGCGACAGGATGGACGTGGACATCGAACCAGCCCTCGCCCTTGGGGCGGGAGCCATCCTCGTGGAGGGCGTTTTGGAGGTATATAAACTTGCAGATTTTTTCGGGAAAGGGACTTGACAGGAGCTTTCCCCAAGGAATGCACAGGTTATCCACAAGCTGCCCTGCAATCCTGTGTGCTTTTCCGCAAGATACTAGGTATACATTCGTTAGGTACTCTGAGTTCTATTATTTTGTGGGCAGTTTAATTATTTCTGGAGAAACAGTTTATAATTGAGACTCCTTGTTTTCTGCTGCTTTTTTGAATCCCTGCCGAGGAAGTGCTTGTTAGGAAAGGTTTCAGGCTCCGTCAATGCCTATTCCGGGCAGGATTCGCACAAGTTATCCACAAGCTTGCCACGGAGCGCGTAACCTTCGCCGCGCTCCGCCACGATTTCAAGCCCGCTGTATGTGTTCCTCGCAGCAAGCTTTCCCCTAAGGCCGGAAACAAGCACATCCAGCCTCCGGGAGCCGGGCATGATCTCTCCCCAGAGGCTGTACTGAAGGGCTTCCCGGGTAACTGTGGCCCCTCCTGCCAGAGAGAGCAGGCCCAGGAGGCGGGACTCGCGGCTCCCCATCCTCCTGCCCTCGCTGAGAGCTGCTTCGGCGGACTTGTCCCCTTCTTGCTCGGTCAGGGCAGCGACGCGGGCGAGGATTCGGGCTATCAGTTCCGCGGCGTCAGCCGGGTAGGAGAGATAATCGATCGCGCCTTCCCTGATGCAGCGGTACAGGAGGCCGGGGCTGCCCAAGGCGATGACGGGAAAGGGGCGATCGCATCGTGGCATCCCGAGGTAGTCGGTAGCCCGGAGAAGGTAGCACTCGGCCTCGGGCCAGGGCGGGGAGATCTCAGGTAGGGGAATAAAAAAGAGGGAGGCCACAGACCTCCCTCCTTCCTGCCGCATCCGCTCGATGAGGGAAGCAGTTTCCTTCCCCTCGGCCACGCAGACCCGGGTTTCCCGCTTCAGGCCTTGGGCTCCCCGCCCGCGGTGGCGCTGCTGCCCGAGCCGTCGGTGATCATCTTGGCCTTGAGCTCTGCGAGGAGGAGGTCTGCACCCGCTCCGGATGACTCGAGCTCGGCGAACTGCTTTTCAAGGCTTGCACCGCTGGTTGCCTCTTCGAGCTCGGCGTGGGCTTCGGTGCGCGCCTCAAGTTCATCAACCTTCTTGGCCATGCGCTCGAAGGTATCAAAGGCGCTCTTGTTGCCGGACATGCTCGACATGGTCTTGTTGATCTTGTCCTGGGCTTCGGCTCGCTTGGCCCGTGCGATCAGGATGTTCTTCTTGCGGCTCGCCTCGTCGATCTTGGTCTGGAGCTGGCGGAGCGAATCCTTGAGTTTCTCGACCGAAGCCTTCTGGGCCTGCCATTGGGTCGACAGCTGCGTGTGGTAGCCCTCGAACTCCTGCTTGCGGACCAGGGCTTCCTTGGCCAGGTCATCCCTGCCTGCCTTGACGGCGATGACGGCCTTTCTCTCCCATTCGCTGGCCTGGGTCTTGTTTTCAATGGTCTCGCGCTCGAGTTTCTTTTCGTCGGCTATGGCCATGGCCACGGCTTTTTTCGACTCGACCATTTGCTCGTTCATTTCGAGGAGGAGCTGGTTGAGCATCTTTTCGGGATTCTCGGCCTTGTTGATGAGGTCGTTGACGTTCGATGAGATGACGGTACGTAGCCTGTCGAATATGCCCATGGGGAGGGTCCTCCTATTATCCTTTGACCAATCGGGAGAGAAGGGGTAGATGGCGGGCCAGGGCGAAACTGATCGCATCGAGCGAGGCCTGGAGCTCTGACTTGTCGAGGGACTCGCATTCGAGGGTATCGATGAGGATTATGTCCTCTCCCTCGAGGGCGTAGGCGCCGTGCACAATGTCGTCAGCGTTGAGTGTAAGGAGTGTCCTGAACAGGGCTTCGTGGCCGCTGGGAGGAAGCTTCATCACCGAAGCCCGTACGACAACGATGGGATCGACGAGGGAAATCATGATGGCAGGTATGCCCATGGCAGGGTCATCGACCAGCCAGGTGGTAGCGGCTACTTCCTCGTAGGCTACCCCTAGATCGACGAGGTAAGCTTCGATTTTTTCAAGTCCAGACATCCAGAACCTCCCAGGCTAGAACCTTCGAGACCTCAACCCAGGAAGACCTGGCCTGAATTGTCGATGGCCAGGATGGTCCTGCATTCTGCGCAGCGGAATCTGCCTGGCTTGGCTGCACGCAGACGCCGGTTGCAGATCGGGCAGGAGAAGACTTTCGGGAAAATGGTAGCCGAGCTGGATGTGTCGCCTTGCTTGAAGAAGCCCGTTGCCTCGTCGATGTTGTCCTTGATGTTGAAGAACTGGGCAAAACCGAGGAGCTGGAAGACCTCATAGACCTTGGGCTGGATTTCGAGGAGGACAATGTCCCCACTCCTGGGCCTGACCGCCTTGAGGAAGGCGGTGAAGGAACCGATGCCCGTGGAAGAGACGTAGCTCAAGCCACCACAGTGGAAGATGAGGCGCGTAAAGCCCGAATCGATGGCTTTGCCTACGCGCTTCTGGAAGGAATTCGAATTGTAGGTATCGATGTAGCCGGTGAGGGCTAGTTGGAGGCAGTTCTCGACCTCGTCCATTTTTATGAGATGGATCTTGAGGCTGTCGTCCTTCTCGTCGTCGAATCCCGTGACGATGCTGTTGTTGTCATTGGCCGGCATCAACTTCTCCTCTTCATACGAAAAAAGGATCGGCAATTGTCATCTATTCTATGAGCGCCAAAGGATAAGGTCAATCGCGCGAAACTCATCACCGTAGAGTACCATAGCGTCAGCGGCCTTCTACTGCAAGCCGGGGGAGATGTTTTTGCCCCTTTCACGTGGCTCCACGGTCAAAAAGAGAGGCCGGCATCCAAGCTTATGACTGCGCCCGAGGCCAGGCAGGGTTCGGCTGCCAGGAGCGCGATCGCGCTTTCGGCCAGCTCCCCGGTGCTGATGAGCCGCCCACGCGGCCCATGCTCCTTCCCATAGGCCCGTGCTGCCTCGTCCAGATACTCGGTTTCCACCAGTCCCGGGCAGACTACAAAGGCCGCTATTCCCTGCTCTGCGTATTCCGCGGCTATGGATTTGGCGAGCACGCCCAGGCCTGTCTTTGCTGAGGCATAGGCAGCGTTTGAGCGGGAGGGCTTCACGGCATCGGTGGAAGTGCCGCCAAAGAAAAGGATCCTGCCCCAGCTGCGTTCCATCATGCCGGGAAGATAGTACGAGGCCAGGGCACCGGGCAGGGCCAGGTTCAGGAGGACGATGCGCTCCCAGTCGGCTTCGCTTGTGGAGTCGAGGGGTTTTTGCAGGAAGGGTCCAAAAGCAGGCACCAGGATGTCAAAGTGGCCGAGGCCCAGGAGTCGATCCATGAGGTCGTGGGGCGCCCCGATGGAGAGCGAAAGCCCTTCAACCGAAAAGCCGCGCGCGCGGAACTCAGAGAGGCTTGAAGTGAGGCGCCTGCCCTCGCTGCCCCCGGTGATGACTAGGGAAGCGCCCCGGGCGGCCAGCGCGGAGGCGACGGCCTTGCCGATGCCCCCCGAGCCGCCTACTACCAGGGCGCGCTTGCCGGCGAGGGCTGCCGCACCTTGATCATGTTGTAGCTGATCCAGCCGTCCTTGTTCCGATGCCATGGCCAAAGTAATATACCGCCCCATGTCCCCGCGGCCAGCATCGGAACCGGATCTTTCACGCTTTGTCGTCGTGATCGCACGCGCCGAGGAATCTGGCAATGTCGGCGCGGCCTGCAGGGCGATGAAGGTCATGGGCCTCTCGCGGCTCGTGCTTGCAGCTGGGCGCGACTACGACGAGGACCGTGTCGCCACGATGGCTGTCCACGCCTTCGATGTGTATCAGGCAGCGACCCGCCACGAGGACCTTGCCTCTGCCCTCGCTTCCACGAGCTTTTCGGCGGGCTTTACGCGCCGGCGCGGCGAGAGGCGCAAGACCTTTTCGCTGTCAGTGGACGGGTTCATGGAGAAAGCCCTCGGGCGGCCACCAGGGGGAGACATCGCGCTCGTGTTCGGCAACGAGCGGAGCGGCCTCTCGGGCGAGGAGCTCTCCCTGTGCTCGGTTGCCGTCCACATCCCGACCTCGGAGGCCTTTCCCTCCCTCAACCTGGCGCAGGCAGTACAGGTCGCGGCCTGGGAACTGCGCCGCCAGGCTGAGGCCGGACGCTGGCCTCCCGCGCCAGCGTCCGCGTCAGAGGCCAGCGTCCGGCGCTCCGATGTCGATGCGAGCGTGGAACGCGCCGCTGGGCGGCTCGCCGAGCTTGGGTTTTTCAAGTTGAACCAGGGCGAGGAACTCCGCGAATTCCTCCGCGACCTTGCGGAGCGTGCCGCCCTCTCCTCCTCAGAACTCCGCTACTTCGAATCCTTTATCCACAAGATGGCCGCCCTGGCGGGCAAGGGCCACGCCGGCAAGGAAGACGGGCCTTAATAGATCACGATGTCATCGGGGCCGATGAGTTCGCGGTCCTCGGACATCACTATGGCGCGCTGGATGACGTTCCTGAGCTGCCGAACGTTGCCTGGCCAGGGCGCAGCCAGGAGTCGGTCGAGGGCTGCATCGGAGAGGTCCTTTTCCCAGGCGCCAGTCTCCCGGACAAAGTGGCGGGCGAGGGGAGAGATGTCCTCGAGGCGCTCGCGGAGGGGCGGGATGTGCACGCGGAGTGTCTCGATGCGGTAGAGAAGGTCTATCCGGAAGCTGATGCCGGAGCTGTGGTCCTCGAGGTTCCGGTTGGTGGCGAAGATGAGGCGGGCATCCACGCTGACGGGCTTACGGGCACCCAGTGGCCACAGTTCCTCGGATTCAAGGACGCGGAGGAGCTTGGCCTGGATTTCAGGGGAAGCCTCGCCGATCTCGTCGAGGAAGAGGGTGCCGCCGTTGGCTTGTTCGAAGGCTCCGGGTCGGTCAAGGGCTCCGGTAAAGGCGCCGCGGGTGGAGCCGAAGAGTTCGCTTTCGATGAGAGCCTCGGGGAGGGCAGCGCAGTTCCTCGGGACAAAGGGGCCGGCCTTGCGGCGTGACATTCCATGGAGCATCCGCGCGGCGAGGTCCTTTCCCGTGCCGCTCTCTCCCGTGATAAGGACGGGGAAATCCCAGCGAGCGCTCCGTTCGAGCATGCCGATGACCGATCGCAGGGCCGGGCTCTTTCCGACCACCAAGGGGCTGCCGGATCTGCCCCTACGCTCGATGGCCCGCGCGATCGCCAGAGCCTGCGCGCCTCTTCCGGAGGACTTCCGGACAAAGTCGACAGCGCCTGCCCTGATCGCGGCTATGACAGCCTGGGGATCATCCTGTTCCGACAGCACGATGAGGGGCGGGTTGCGGCTCCCCGAGCCAAGGGCCCTGACCATGTCCATCGGATCGAAGCTGCCTGCATCGAGATCCACGAGGATGGCTTCGACTCCCCCCCTGCCTATGGCAAGGAGGGCTTCGTTCCTTCCCCTGCATCCGAGAACCCTGAAAGTGTCGCCGAGCATGGCTCCGAGGTCTTTGGATGGACGGTCTCCGTCCTGGATGTCGATGATGATGTGCATCGGCGAAAAATCAGGCAGTCACCCGGGCTTCGCAATCCCTGACCCTGCTAGACAAAAATCTAGGCCCGGTAGTCCTGGTGGGAATTGCTAGACGGATGATAGGCAACTGCTTATTGAGAAGCTAATTACTCTCTTTGGGCTGGTGTTCGACTTCCTTGGGAGAGTGCTTCCCCAGCCGTTCGACAAGTACAAGCACCTTGAAGGCGGCAAAAATAAAGACCCGATACAGCTGCCAAGGACGGCGGAGGAGGGAGAAGACCCATTCAAGGCCGCGATCGACAAGAACCTGGGGCGGCCTTACCATGGCATGCGCGAAGATCCAGAAAAGGTCCGAGCACCAGAGGTAGATGCCGGAGTTGAAGGCGGGAAGCTTGCGCGGAATCCAGCGTTCGCCGCCAGGGATACCCTTGCCGACCAGGAGGAGGGTGGGGGAAGCCTTCCTGACCGCCTCGATGATGGATTCCTCCTGCTGCCGCGGATAGTTGCCCATGTGGCGGCCGACAAGCTGCATGCCGGGAAAGGTTGACCTGAGGTTGGCCTCGGCCTTTTGCACGATCGTGCGAGTCCCGCCAAGGAGGTAGGTAGTCTTGCCGTGCCGCTCGAGGGCGCCCAGGACCTTGATTACGAATTCAAAGGGCTGGTAACGCGTGGGGAGGGGCTTTTTCAGGAACTGGGCTGCCTTCACGATGGAGGGTGAGATAGGGATCACGAGGCTCGCTCCTGCGACCATGGTTCGAAATTCCACACGCTGCCGTGCACGCATGAGGTCCCAGACTGAAAGGAGGATGATCTGGTGGTTGGTTCCGTCCTCGAGGCCGGCCACGATTTCGTCGAGCTCAGTCTCAGGCAGGTCATCCAGGGGAATGCCCAGGATGGTGATTCGGTTCAGCCGCTTTTGAGGTTCCATGCATCGCGCTCCGCCATGATTGTTTGGATGGCTCCTATTGCATACAGCGCCGCCGTCCCTGCCCGCAATACTGCTCCCGGGAGCGATACAGGCGCGAAAGCACGCTCCCGGAGAAAGGCGATCTCCGCATCGGAGAATCCACCCTCGGGGCCGACGCATATCAGTATCTCCACAGGCGCGGCCGAAAGATAGTCGTGGAGGCTGCGCTGCGCAATGGGCTCCTCGTGGAGGACCAGGGCCAGTCGCGCAGCGCTGCCTGGGCCAAAGATCCCCGGCAAGGCTTCGAGCGATACGATGGCTTCCACCTGCGTTGGCACCGGCGAGCCCGACTGCCCGAGGGCTTCGCGCACGACCCGTTCGAAGCGTTCCTGCCGGCTTCTGGCAGCGAGGCCGCCCAGGCTTCGCGAGCTGGTAAAGGGGATGATCCGCTCGACGCCAGCTTCGGTGGCCTGGCGCAGCACTGCATCGAAGGTCTCGCTCTTGAGGAGGGCCAGGGCGAGGGTGAGTCGGGGAAGGGCTGGCCCCTGGCGGCTCCGAGACGGGTCGGGGAGGGGGGCCAAGGTTGCCCCGGTCGCCTCCGTAGCTGCCTGGCCGCTTCGGAAATCCGCAAGCCGTGCCGGGACTGCCCCCGCGGGCTCCACTGCAAGCAGCACCTCGCCCTCGCCCACCGAGCTGATCACGCAGGACCAGCGCCTACCGCCAGCGTCGATGGCTGGCAGGCGCTCCCCTGGCCCGAGCCTGAGTACCCGCGTGAGGTGGCGGGCCTCCTTCCCGAAGATCCTGCACTCCGGTCCGCCGTCCCAGGACCGGGGCAGTATAAGTTGACGCAGGGGCGTCCCTATTTTTTCGTGCCAGGGCTGGAGGCCGCCAGCTTGTCCATCGTTTCCTTTACTGTCGCGGAAGCCTCGATCAGGCTCTTGAAGTCGGGGCGGTCGAGCGTCGAGAGGGCTGTCGTAAGGCCCGAGTCGAACTCAAGGTCATAGGCAGGGGCGACGCTCGTCCTGGAAAGTCGCTCCTTCACGATCATCGTGATTACCCTGAGGGGGAGCTTGATGCCGTCGGCCAGGACCTTGGCGGCAAAGCTGTCCCGCTGGGCACGGCTGGCGTTGGGATTGGCCTCCACCCAGGACTCGATAGCCCCCGAGGAGATGAGTTTCTGGAGTTCGGCAGCCTCGGCCTCGCTGAGGTCAGGCTCCTTGATCGCGATGTCCGGCGTGATGCCGTACTTGTCGATGCTGCCACCCGAGGGCGTGTAGTAGCGCGACACGGTGAGCTTGAAGCCGGTGGCGTCGATGGGATAGATGCGCTGCACGACGCCCTTTCCGTAGGACTTCTCGCCCAGGATGAGGGCCCTCCGGTTGTCCTTGAGCGCTCCGGAGAGGATTTCCGAAGCACTGGCGGTGCCCTTGTCGATGAGGACGACGATGGGGATGTCCTTGGCTATCGAGAGCTCGGACTTGGCCGTTTCGACCTTGTTTTCGTAGGGGATGCGGCCCTTGGTGGAGACGATCGTGCCCTTGTCGAGGAAGAAGTCCGAGATCTGCACCACCGAGTCCAACAGGCCACCCGGGTTCGAGCGCACATCGATGATGAGGGCCTTGAAGCCGTCGGTCTTGAAACCCTTGAGGGTTTCCTGCACGCGGGGAACGGTCTGGGGGGAGAAGTCGATGATGCGGAGGTAGCCGACGGGTCCCTTGTCAGTAGGGATGAGGGCCTTGCGGACGGTCGGGATCTCGATGATGGCGCGCGCAACCGAGATGTCAAACTCGAGGGCCTTCCCGCGCTTGATGTGGAGGGCGACGGTGGTGGCAGGTTTGCCCCTGATCTTGCCCATCGCGTCATCGGTGGACATCGGCTCGGTGGTCTCGCCGTCGATGGCCGAGATGAGGTCGCCGGGCTTGAGCCCCGCCTTCCAGCCGGGGGTATCCTCGATGGGCGACACGATCTCTATATAGCGGGGTGCGTCCTCCGGGAGCCGTGGGTCGCGGGCCTGCTTGGAGATATAGAGCCCGACACCCCCGAAGACACCCTCGGTGAGGTCGTTCATGCTGCCCATCATCTTGTCGGTGAGGAAGACCGAGTAGGGATCGCTCAGGGACTCGAACATCCCCTTCATCGCTCCCTCGTAGAGGACCTTGGGATCGACCGTGTCGACATAGTTCTTGAGGATGAACTGGTAGACCTGGTCGAAGAGCTGTGTGTAGGCCGTGGCATCCTTTGCCCCGCCCTGGAGGGACTGGGCTGCCGCCTTCGGGACGGAAATCGAAACCGCGGAGAGGATGACCATGGCCAGGGCAATGCCGCCCCAGGCGATCCGGTTGCCGGAGTTGCTGTCGTTCTTGTGCATGGGGCCTACTATCCCGGGAGCGTTGTCCGGCGGTCAAGGCCCGCAGACTAACAAACGACATCTGTGGTGACATGCGAGGGCTGTCTCACTGGCAAAGACCTGATATACAAGGCCAATCCTTGTATCGTCAGAGGTGGCGACCTACATTTAATACAGATTCTCTGCCCGTTGAAATGGGTTTCCAGGGGGGCGGCCATGACCAGCTGCTGCAGCTTCGGACAAAGTGGGAAATCCACGCCAATCCATATCAGCCTCATCTACCGGGATGAGGACGAGAAGCGCCACTTCATAGCGCGTTACCTGGCCGAGGGCCTGGCCAAGGGCGAACGCGTCGTGTACCTCGCGGATGAGGGCGACGCAGACAGCGTGCGCGCCTGGCTGGCCGAAGAGCTGGAATTCGAGGGCTCTGAGGTCGAGTTCGGAGGCTTCGAGGTCTTCGATGCCCTGGAAAGCTATTGTCCCCAGGGGTATTTCTCGATTCAGGCAATGCTGACAAAGCTCGGGGGCATGCTCGACGACAGCGAGGCCGAGGGCTGCCCGGGCCTGCGCGTCACGGCGGAGATGACCTGGGCGCTCAGGGGCATACCTGGCTCGGAGGGACTCATGGAGTACGAGGCGAGGGTTGGAGAGCTCATGGCTGCTCGCCCCTTCAGCGCGGTGTGCCAGTACGATGCGCGGCGCTTCGGTGGAAGAACCCTGTACCATGTCCTACAGACCCATCCTTTTGTGGCCACAAGGAAGGGTTACGTAGCCAATCCGGCAAGCATCAAGAGCGGGGAATTCCTGCGGAGGTTATAGCCGTTCCCGCGTTCAGCTCCCCGTAAAGGCCTTCCACAGCGGCTCGGTCTCGGGGAAGGGCGCCAGGAGCGTGAGGGTTTCACGCGTCCTGGGCTGGGTTAGTACTAGTTGCCATGAGTGCAGCATGATGAGGCCGTTCTTCGTGGTGCGCTTCGCTCCGTACTTGACGTCGCCCCGTATCGGCATGCCTGCGGCCGTGAGCTGGGCGCGGATCTGGTGGTGGCGGCCGGTCTCGAGTTCCACCTCGAGGAAGAAGTAGCGCTCGGAGCGGGCGACGAGCTTCCATGAGAGCTTTGCTTCCTGCTCTTCCGCTGCGGCTTCGCCGGTGGCCAGGACGCGGACAAGGTTCTTGCGCTTGTCCCAGGCGAGGCGGTCCACGAGTTTGCCTGATGTACTAGTTGGCTCTTTCTCCACGCAGGCTATATAGCGCTTGCCGATGCGGCGTTCGCGGAAATCGGCCTCGAGGGTCTCGAGGGAGCGATGTGTCTTGGCGAAGATGACTGCACCGGAGGCGCGGCGGTCGATGCGATGGGCAGCCTCGAGGAAGGCCGCAGCCTCCGCCTCGCCACCGCGGGCGATGAGCATCGCGCGGAGGAGGTCCTGGAGTGCGGCGTCCCCGGATTTCTCAGCCTGGACCGGGAGGGGGGCGAGCTTGTCGACGACCAGGATGTCACCATCCTCGTGGATGAGGCGCCACTGTTCGGCCGTGGCCTGGTCGGCTGGTACCTTGCCTGGCTCCATTTTCCCTTCCATGTCCCTTCCTCTGCGCTGTCAGCGATGGGTGACTTTAGCATGGTCCGAGCGGGCCTGTCCGGGATTCTTGAAAAGCCCGCGCAATGGGGTTATCCTAGTCCCGTGTCCATAGGATCGATCACATCCATTGCCTCGCTGCCCAACCTCCTGGGGCAGCGTCGGGCCGGGGCGCTGGGCGCCGTCGGCAGGGGCGAGGCGCTCGGTCCTATAGAGCCTGTTGGCCCGGTTGTACGCAATGATGACCCCACTGCCTTCGACAAGGCGGGCGAAGGCAAGGAGTCCGGCTCCCAGACAGCCTCCACGCAGGCCCCAGGCCTCGACCGTCGCAGCGCCTCTGCTATCATCGGGCGCAACCGCGTTTCCGAAACCGAGGCCAGCCTCGCCGAAAACCGTCTCGAGAAAGAAAGCGCCACCAAATCTGCCCGGCCGCATGCGAGCCTGGATCCCGTCCGACCCAGCGAAAGCGAGATCAGGGACCGGCTCAGCCAGCTTCAGGGCGAGAAGGGCCGCATCCAGCGCGGCCGTGGGGATGCCCAGGCCCAGCAAAGCAGCGAGACTACAGCCATGATCGCCAAGCTCAAGGCCCGCGACGGCGAGGTGCGCGGACACGAGGCGGCGCACATCGCCGCAGGCGGGCGCTATGTTACTGGCGGGGCGAGCTACAGCTACCAGAAGGGCCCTGACGGGGTCCAATACGCAATCGGTGGCGAGGTTGGCATCGACTCCTCGCCCATCCCGGGCAAACCGGAAGAGACTATCGCCAAGATGCAGGTTGTACGTGCAGCAGCCACCGCGCCAGCCGAACCCTCCGGTGCCGACCTCGCTGTTGCGGGTGCCGCTGCCCAGGTAATGGCCTCGGCTGTCGCCAGCCTCGCCGAAGAGCGGGCCAAGTCCGGGGCAGAGGCTACCACGGGTAGCGGCACTGCCACGGGTAGCGGCAGCGCTGCGGCCAAGGGCACCGACGCGGCCGGCAGGGCTTCCGACGCAGCCGGCAGGGCTTCCGACGCAGCCGGCAGGGCTTCCGACGCAGCCGGCAGGCCCTCCAATGCGCCTGGCGGTGAAAAGGCCGATCGCAGCACGGAATCCTCTTGGCGCGAGGCTTCGGGAATACCGACGGCAAAGCCAGAAAGGGCTTCTACGCTGCTGCCCTTCGCCGGTAAATCCACCGGAGGCTGGAATGGCGAAGCCGCTCCCGGTTCGATCATCGACCTCGTAGCCTGATGCCCTCGCATCGCGGCCGGCTCTCCGCCCTTGTCGTTGTCTGTTCGATCCTTTTGGGTTGTGCCACTATCCCGGAAATCCAGCATGCACCACCACCGCTTCCCCTAGTCGCCGAGCATGACATCCGCGAATACAGGCTCTCGGTGGAGTACTACAACCAGAATGAATTCGGCCGTACCCAGGAGATCGTCGCCTACCGCGCGCGGGTCGGCATCGGGCGCGAGGGGGACAGGGACATCATCCGCTGGCACTCCTACGAGCGCGCGCAGGCTGCCAATGCCACAGGCGCGGAGTGGGGCGATTTCGTTCCCGATGCCGTCGATGCGCTCAGCTTCGAACCCTATGTCCCTGGTACTGGCCTGGCCTACGCCTGGGGCGTTTCCGATTTCGACCTGGCTTCCTTTGCCCGGATTCCCGGCATCCGTGACGCGCCCAAGGACCTGACCGGTTTCCAGCTCTATATGCACGCAATCGACCTGTTTACGGGCTACAAGGTCTATCCTGCAATGATAAACAAGCCAGCGATGCTTGACCCGGAAAACAAGGCCCTGGAAAAGGTCGGCGACCGGGTCTTTTCCGACCAGCGCTTCAACGAGCTTCACCTCATGGACTGGAAGAACCTCGGAAAGGACCTTGTCATGCAGACGGGCTTTGTCGAGATCAGCTACCTGGCCGATGTCGCGCCGAGGGGGAAGCCGCTCCGCCTCTACGGTTTCCAGCAATCCCAGCGCTTTGGCCAGACCCTCACCTACCAGGGTTTCATCATGCCGATGGACGAGACCACCCGCTTCATGGGCCATGTCTGGCTCGACGCCGACGGCGCGCTCGAGAAGATCGAGTTCCAGGAGTATGTCTACGTACTTGTCCACGCGCCGATGTTCATCGACAAGGTCGCCCATACAAAGCGGCACTTTGTACTGGAGTTGATGATGGAGGGGCCGGCTGCGCTGCCCTAGGCTGCGGTCCGCAAGGCGTCTGAAAACGCAGGGAATCGATGCTGCATCTCCACAGATTTCTCTCGCTGATCCCATTCTTGACTTGACCAAATTTATGACCTGTATTTTGACCATGAGCGAGTTTGTCAATATCTACGAAGTCAAGAGCCGCCTCAGTCCTGACGCCCGATCCCCTCATCGGGCCTATCCGGTGCGGACGGAGTGGTAAAGCGGGTTTTGAGAAGCTCGAATGAAGCCTATGGGAAGATTCTACATTTGGCGCATACCAAGGAAGATGGTGCACAAATTGATATCAAGAAGCGTGTGACCCTCCGAAGCGCCTGCTTCGGCCACCACCCATCCAGGAGTTCGCTGACCCTAAGTCATCGGTATTGGTAACATAAACGATCAAGGCCCTTGATGCGGAACCTTTTTTAGGCTTGCTGAAAAACTCGCCCGGCCACCGATTTCCGGCGAATTCGTTGCCGATTAGCAATCAAAAAGCCACCACGCGGGCGTACTTCGTGGTGGAGGTACCCATGCTGCTGGCTGTCAACGATTTCGTCTTCAAGTTTATCTTTGGGATGGAGGAACGGAAGGAACTTCTTCGCGCGCTCATCAATCTCACCCTCGAACGCGCGGGCCTTCCCCTCGCCGCCACGCTCACCCTGCGCAATCCCTTCGTCAACCCCAAGCACGAGGACGACAAAGCCTCGGTTCTCGACGTCGAGGCTACCGACGATCATGAGCGGATCTTCGACCTCGAAATCCAGCTCAGGCGGGAGCCTGCCTACGCCGAGCGCGCCCTCTTTTACTGGAGTCGGAAATACGGTGACCAGCTCACCG
>CAIJMU010000027.1 GCA_903821875.1 uncultured Spirochaetota bacterium | reverse complement strand
GTCGTCGGGGCAGTTCCATCGACCGTGTAGTAGATTGTCGCGCCGGAACTGGCAGAGGAAATAGTCACTGACTGATCGCTAGAAAAACTGCCAGCAGCGGGGCTAAAGGTCGGTGCGGCTGCCCGGGGGTAGGCAATAGTCCAGGTCCCCGAGCTTACCCCAGAGGCGGTCTTGCCTGGGGCGATGGCGATAGCCTTGATGGTTGTGCTTGTGCCATTCCCAGCCACCGGTATGGTGACTTTGTAGAGTGTTGAACTGCTGGTCGGCGTCGAGCCGTCGAGGCTGTAATATATGGCCGCGTTGGCAGTTTGGCAGCTCAGCGTCACCGACTGGTCGCTGGCAAAGCTGCCAGCGACCGGGCTGAATTCGGGGGAGGAAGTTGTCCCATAGTCGATGGAAATCAGCGCGCTTGAGACTGCCGACTGGGAGGTGATTGCAGATGCCGCATAGGCCTTGATGGTTGTTTTCGTCCCGTGCCCAGCCACTGCGATGGCTTCTGAATAGACGGCCGATTCCGCGCTAGGCGCGCTACCGTCGGTCGTGTAGTGGATCACTGCATCCTTGGTTTCACAGCTGATCGTCACGCTTTGGTCGGAGGAGTAGCTCCCGGCCGCCGGAAGAATTTTCGGGGCAAGGGCGGCTGGGAAAAGGGTGGAAAAGCTCAGCGTTGGAGCGTAGGCGCTCCAGCTGCCATCGACCCCTTTGGCGGCGACGCGCCAGTACCAGGTAGTACTATTGGCAAGGTTCGAGCCAAGGACATAGGCCGACTCGGTCAGGGTTTCGCTATGGTCGGCGATAATGGAAAAATCGGCAAGGGCTGATACCTGGATGCGGTAGCCGATGGCGCCCTCCATGTCGGACCAATCGAAGGTCGGGGTCGGCGAATTGACAGCCGAAGCGTCCACTGGAATGGTCGAGCCCGCGTTGGGACTGGTAAAGCTGAAGGTGGCGAGCTGCGTCGACCAGGGTCCCCAGGCGCCATCCTTGTAGGCTCGTACCCGCCAGTAATAGGCGGCAGATGTATCGTAACCGCTCCAGGCCACGGGCAGGTATTCGTTGGAGGTCGCGGCATCGTTTTGGTGGGCGATCGAGGCGGGGCTGAAGTCCTTCGAGCTTGCCACCTGGAAGTGGTAGCGCTCAGCCCCTGATACCTTGGTGGCCACGAGCTTTGGGGCGAACAGCGAGGGTGAGGAGCTAGAAGGCTTACCGGGGTTGATGGCCCCAGGATCGCTCACTGTCGGGTAACCTTGGTAATTGACGGCTTTTCCGTCTGCGGGATTGTCGAGCTTTGAGAAGAGCTGGGTGCAGGAAAGCGCGATGAGGCCTGAGGCGACCACAAGGGCGAGCCGGAGTGTTTTCATTTGAGCGCCTTGATTTGGGCATTGAGGATGGCGATGGATCGTTCGAGGGTGGTGGTATCGGAGGAACCTGCGAGGAAGAAGGGAGAAGCTGCAAACCCGGCAAGACCCAGGCCGGCGGTCACCACGAAAAGGCTGGAATAGAGTTCCACCCCCGCCCGTGCGGCGGCTACCTCGCTTGAGTCGGTCGCCGAGTTGTAGGCGGCTCCTGCCTGGTTTCCGAGCCAATAGCTCAGGCCCGTGCCCACGAGGCTGGCCGTACCCAGGGCGATGGAAGCAATGCCGATGTTCGGTTTGAGCTTGAGCCAGTCCCGCTGGGCCTCGTCCCGCTGTTTCGCCCTGGTAATGGCTGCGCGTACTCCCTCCCGGTAGCCTGCGACCTCGAAATCGCGGCCTTCGAGGACGCGTGCGGTGCCCGACCAGGGCCAGCGTCCTTCGATCTTGATCGGATACTCTCCCGCCGGCAGCTTGTCGGAGGTCCAGGCATCAGTGGTTTCAGCCTGATCTGAGCTTCCTGCCACAGTGATGCGACTGCCCGCGGGTACCCAGGGCAGGCTGATGCGGCCCTCGCCGACAGGGGCTCGCTGGGACGCTTGGGTCGCGTTACCCGACAGGTAGGCTGACTTGAAAAACTGGCTGTAGACGGCCGGGACCTGCTTGCCTCCCGTGGCTTCCATCACATCGGCGCCGGTCCTGTTGAAGACTTCCTTGATCTCGAGGCCAGGGGTCGAAAGGTTTTTGAGGAGCTGCTCGGTAAAGGCGCCATTTCTGCCCGTCCCGTCCTGGGCTACCGCTCCGGCGCTCGTCGAGTAGACGACGATGGAGCCCTGGGGCTGGTTCCCGATGACTCCAAGCCCCCTGCTGCCCGAGCGCGACCAGCCGAAGGGGTTGTCGCGGCAGGCATCCAACACAATTATGTTGAGCCCGTTTTTAGCCTCGCTGAGGACCGCAAGGACTTCCTGGGCTGCCAGGGCCCGTGACTTGAGGAAGGCCTCGCCGGCTATCCGGGCGTCGGCAGGGATGAGGTAGTTGCTCCCATTTGACTGGATGCCGTGTCCTGCGTAGTAGAAAAATCCCGTGGACTGGGGCGCGGCCGCGAGAGCGCTCCCCATGCGGACCACGGCGTCTTCCATGGCGGCCAGGTCTGCGTCCTGGAGGAGGTCCACCTCGAAGCCCAGGCCCTTGAGGACTGCCGCCATGTCCGTGGCGTCGTTTTTCGGGTTGGCGAGCTTGCCGAGGTCGCCGTAGTTGCCGTTTCCGATGACGAGGGCGTAGCGGAGGCTCCTGTCCTGGGCGCTGAGGAAGGTGAACTGGGCGAGGAGGAGAAGGCTACAGGCTAGCTGCCGAAAGCGGGTTGCGTGGTGCGTGGTGCGTGGTGCGTGGTGCGTGGTGCGTGGTGCGTGGTGCTTTTACGTTCATATTTGCCGTCCTTATACAAGACCGATAAAGAACAGTAACATGAGTTTTGTCCCTATGGAAGGGGGAAGGGTCGGCTGGGCCCCGCTCTATATCCCCTTCACGAGCTCCTCGAGCACCTTCTTCGAGCTGTTGAACACAGCCTCGTGCTGGCTGTTGCCGTGGGCGTCCATCGTCACGACGGCCGGGAAGCGCTCAACTTCGATGACCCAGATGGCCTCGGGTACTCCGAACTCGATCTTGTAGACGCCGACGACGCGTTTGACTGTCTGGGCGATAAGGGAGGCGGCGCCGCCGATGGCGTGGAGGTAGACTCCGGGCGTTTTCCTGCAGCCCTCGAGGGTCCGGGGACCCATGCCGCCCTTGCCGATGACGCCCCTAAGCCCGAAGTGCTCCATCACGTCGGCCTGGAAGGGCTCTTCGCGGATGGAGGTAGTCGGACCGGCTGCGACAAAGCGGTACTGTTTGGTATCGAGGCCGGAAACGACGGGACCGCAGTGGTAGATCATGGAACCCTTCAGTATTGTCAGGAGTTCCTCGTGGATGGCCTCGTCGCCGGGGAGGGGAGCGCGCGTCTTTTTTATGAAGGTCTCTTCGATCCACTTGTGGGCGGTGTCGCGGCCGGTAACCATGATGCCGGAGACGAGGACGGGTTCGCCTATGGTCAGTTCCCGGATGGCCGCGGCCGAAACGGGTATAGTCAGTTCGCGCATCGTGGCCTCCTTCAGCTTATCGTGATGTCGCCGGAACCGGTGCCGGCGGGCACCAGGGGGGAGATGACCATCCTGCGCCTCCTGTAGGCCCAGCACATGTAGCTAATTGTGACGAAATAGGAGGCTGGCAGGCGGTGCATGCCGACAATCTTCGTGTCCAGGAGTGTCGTCCTGCCCCCGAAGCCCATGGGGCCGATGCCCATCATGTTCGCCTCCCGGGTGATCAGCTCCTCGAGCGTCGCGATCTCGGGGTCGCTGTGGCGCTCTCCGATGGGAGACAGGAGGGCTGCCTTGGAGGCGAGGTAGCCGGTGCCCCGGTCTCCCCCGATGGCGACGCCCAGGATGCCCGGAGCGCAGCCGAGGCCCTGGGCACTGTGGATGGCGTCGAGGACGCAGCGATGCACGCCGGCGAGGTCCCGGCCGGCCCCGATGGATTCGTCGGGCAGGGAATACTGTGCACCGACGTTCTCGCAGCCGCCGCCCTTCAGCATGAGGTCGATGGTGAGGGTTTCCCCGCTCGCGGCGAGTTCATCGTGGGTCGCAGACTCTTCAAAATGAATGGAGGGGAACTCCTCCCCTCCGAGGTTGGTGCCGGAGTTCTTTTCCGTGAGGGAATCGACTGCGTTGGGGCGCATGAAGGAGGATTTGGTAGCTTGAACCATCGCGTTGCGGATCTGCTCCCTCATCTTGCGCGTGCTCCAGCCCTCGGGGTGGCGGACGCGGAAGATGGGCGTGCCGTTCTTGCGGGATAGTTCTATGTTGGCGAGGATGGTCTCGAGGGCGCCGCGCGCTGCGGAACCAGGTTCTTCCACAAGGACAGCCCTCCGGAGGCTCGCTTCGACGTCGGGGGGAATGTCGGTGGAGGTCCGCCGGATGAGTTCGAGGACCTGGTCGGTGATGTCAGGCTGCATGCTAGCCTCCTCTTCGGAATGTTGCGGAATCGGACAGACTCAGGCAGTCATCCCCAGGAGGGATTTGCAGGTCTCGGAAAACCTGAGGGCGTTCCAGGGTTTGAGGAAAAAGGCGTCGAGGGCACCGGCGGTACGGATACGTTCGACCTGGGACTCATCGGCCTGGCCAGTCATCATGATCGTCCTGATGGAGGGATAGCGCGAGCGGAGGATCATGAGGAACTCATCGCCCTTCATTCCGGGCATGAGCCAGTCCGACACGACGAGGGCAACCATGACGCCATCGGCCACGAGTTCCTCGACTGCCCTGAGACCGCTTTCGCCATCGGTGGCCGTCTCGTAGAGGTAGCTCGCACCAAGTCCCGAGCGCAATTCCCGCCGGAGGGCTATGAGGATGAGGGGTTCGTCGTCCACGATGAGAATGGCCCTGTCGCGCGCTGCGGTCGTTTCTGTAGACATCCAGGCTCCTCGTGCTCAATCTGCACAGCAATAGTACCCGCAAAGCGGCGAGGGGGCAAGGAACTGGCCGACGCCGACACATTGTGCGCTTCCCGGGTAATCATGGGTTTCCTTCGCGCTCCGCCAGGTTCCTCACCCATTTTTCCTTCCTGAGCCACCAGTGTGCGACCAGGGCTTTTGGAATGTCGGAGATCTTCGCAAGTCCAAAAAGCAGGACGGGTCCGATGGCGGTGAGGTTTGCGAGGGCCAGGACGGTGGGAATGAAGACACCGTAGGTTACGCCGACGTCGACCCATATGCCCATGGTCGTATCGCCACCCGCCCGCGAGAGGGCGAACTGGCCGTTGATGTAGGCCCAGAGGGGGAGGTACATCGCGATGACGAAGACGAGGCCGACCGTGACTGCCCGGGCGTCAGCACTCAGGTTGCCGAAGACCAGGGGGACAATGGCCGTCGAGGAGGCCGCCACGAGTCCTGCCGCCGCCCCGAAGACCGCCGAGCCCGACAGGAGCCAGCGCCCCTTTTTACGGGCCTCCCCGAGTTCCCCCGCTCCGAGGGTGGAGCCGACCATGACGCCGGTGGCCGTATGGATGCCCGGGAAGACGAGGAAGAAGAGGTTTGCGATTGTCCATCCCGCAGCCATGCCGGCCACGGTCTCGGCGCCGCCCCGGCCGTTGTAGATGGCTGTCACGATGGTCTCGGAAACGACCCAGGCGGTCTCCGAGATGAACATTGCAGCGGACTTCGAGAGCATGGAACGGAAGAGGGAGGTGTCGATGGCCAGGATGTTGCGCGGACGGACGGCGAAATCGGGCCTCCGGTAGGCTGCCCAGCCGATGAAGGCGAGGCATTCGACCACGCGAGCCACGACGGTGGCGACAGCCGCCCCCTGGACCTCGAGGCGGGGGAAGCCCAGGTTTCCGTAGATAAGCAACCAATTAAGAACTGTCGCCAGGATGGCCGCGACGGAGGATACGACCAGGGGCGACTTGGTCCGGCCGATGTCGCGGAAGGAGGAGCCGATGGCCATGGAGATGCCGAAGGGGAGGGATCCGAGGCTGGCGAGCCTGAGGAACCTCGCTCCCTCGGTCACGATGCCGGGATTCCTGCCCGCGCCACCGAGCATGAAGCCGATGAGGACCTCGGGGAAGACAAGGCAGAGGACGAGGTGGATCGTGGAAAAGCCGAGGGAGAGCATCAGCTTGAAGCGGAAGGCCTGCCGCATGCCCTCCTTGTTGTTGGCGCCTCGGTGCTGGGAGAGATAGATGCCGCCCGCCATGCAGGCAGTGCTCACGACCACGAGCCAGACAAAGTTGATCTGGTTGGCCACGTTGACGGCTGCCATCTTCTCGTCGCCGAGGCCCGCCACCATGAAGTTGTCCACCAAGGAGATCATGGCGGTGATGAGCTGCTGGAGCATGACCGGAAGGACAAGCTTGAGGGCGTCTCCGTAAAAGCGGAGGGGACCGAAGGCCGGGATGCGCGGGCTCGCGGCGGTCAGGCTCAAAAAAGCCCTTCCTTGGCGGCGTAGTCGCAGAAGAAGCACTGGTCCAATGTCGCTCCGGGGAAGATGTGGCCTTCCCGGACACGACGTTTCCGGAGGGCGCCGAGGCCTGTACCGTAGCAGGTCTGCACCTGGGCGCTGGCTTCGGCGTTTTTCATCAGGCTTGCGAATGTGTCAGTTGCGATGTTTCCGAGGATGAGGCCGGGGCCCTCGTTGGCGTAGCCGCAGCAGGGTGCCACATCCCCGTTCGGGTGCACGAAAAAGAGATTGCCCGGACCCGCGCAGAGGTCGTCCTTGAACCAGCCTTCGGATTTCCAGGCCCTGGCTGCTTCAGGATCGGGACAGGCGGCGAAGGAGCGGTCAAACCTGATGATGCGGATGAACAAGGCCCCGGGGAGGTCCTCACCCTCGTCGCCGCGTTCCTGCCAGGCGCTGTCGGAGATGGCCGCCGCTTCAGCTCCGCCTGCGGCGCTCGCCCCGAGGGCCTCCACGATGGCGGCGAGCTTGGCTTCCCAGGCCTTCTCGTCCCCGGCGCGCACGGAGACGATTTCCACGCAGTCCCTCCGGCCGCGCAGCTCGAAGGCGGTTTGTATGAATTGGATGAGTTTTTCGGCTTCCTGGGGGTGCCAGGAATCGACGCTCAGGCCGTAGGTACCGTCGAAACCCGCCTCCTCGACCGCGGTGAGCGCGGCTCGGAGATCGGCGGGGTTCCTGTGCCAGACCCCATTGGTCATCAGGCGGTCGAAGACCATGCCGCGGTCGACAGCCGCACGGGCGATGCCGGCGATGAAGTCGGGGCGGAGGAAGGGTTCCCCGCCTGAAAAGCCCAGGCGGTCGATGCCCGAGGCGGCGCAGTCGCCCAGGAAGCGGATCGAGGCATCGAGGTCGAGGAGCTCCGGGATGCGGGTCACTCTGCAATGGGCACAATTAAGATTGCAGTGCGCCGTTGGAGCGAAGATGACCTCCTCGGGAGTGAAGCTCTTCATGCCGGGTCCCGATGGCGACTGCCCGGCCGGTCCGGTACGCAGGCCGGAGAGGGGGCAGCGCTTGCGGGAGCAGGGGAAGCGATGAGTCGGAGGGCTGTGTCGGGCATGGGAGGACTATAGCTTTTTTGCCCTGTCTTCGGGAACGGGGCGGCCGCCGCTATGAGGAAGGGATGAGGGCCATGCCCCGGCCACGGAGGGACCAGAGCTGGACCAGGGAGAGGCCCGACAGTTCCACGAGGTCCCCGATTTCCATGCCCCCGGCGCTTCCAGCCAGTTCGCAGAGGGCCCCACCTGCCTTCGCGGCGGCCCGGGGGGAGGCGAAGCGTTCGGAATCGGACTGGCCACGGCGCGTCCAGACGAGGGTCCTCGCACCGGCCCCCTGTGTGGCAGCTGGCGCGGCTGCTACGGGCAGGCCTGCAGTCCAGAAGGCGCGGCCGCGGGAGGGGAGGTTCCGTGTGTCGTGGTCAGGGGAGTCGAGGGCAGCCTCGGCCGCTTCGATGAGGGCTTCGACGCGGGCGACACCATCTTCCGTCGGCGCGACTGAAGTCGGCGCGACAGAAGTCGGCGCGACAGGAGTCGGCGCGACTGAAGTCGCGGGGAACCAGGCCGCTGCCGGCTTTTCGAGCTCCTCGCCCTCCATCCAGGCGCCGAGGGCTGCGTCGAGGGTTTCTCCGAAACGCTCGTAGGCTTCCTCGCCCTCGAACTCAAGGTCGTTGGCTGCAAAGCTCCCGCCACGGTCCCGGGGCAGGAGCTCGGGCCTCCCGCCCTCCGCCCATTCCGCGAGCATGCGTGAGTGGCGCGTGAGCACAAAGCGGTGCCAGAAGGCCGAGTCGACGAGGCCTGCCGCGAAAAGTCCGCGCACGAAGTCGGCACTCTCAAGTATGTCCTTTTCGTCCTGGCCCGGGAAACCGTAGATGAGGTAGGCGTGCACGAGGACGCCCGAGCGCCTGAGAGAGACGAGGGTCGCCACGAGGCCTGCGAGGTCAAAACCCTTGTCGGTGATCGCCAGGCCCTTCTCGCTGGCCACCTCGATGCCCCCCGACACGGCCACAAGGCCCGATGTCGCGAGGAGCTCGATGCGATCGGCGCTCCAGGAGGCGTCGAAACGCATGTTGCCCCAGAAGTGGAAGGCTGGTTTCCCTGCAGCGGCGCGCTGGCGGTTGGCCTGGGCGAAGGCCAGGAGCCGCGCCATCGGCATGGCCTCGTCGACAAAGTGGAGGCCCCGGAGACCCGTGGAAGCCGCTGCGGCATCGAGGGCGCCAAGGAGGCTCTGGAGCTCGGCGGCCACGAAGGACTTGACGTAATCGAGCTCGGTGTCGCAGAAGGCGCAGCGTTTCCAGTAGCAGCCCTGGGCGAGGCGGTACTTGAGCCAGGGGCTCTCCGACCAGAGCCGGTGCATGGGATTGGCGGAGTCGATGGGCCTGAGATACTCGTGGTAGTTGAAATCGATGTAGTCGGGATGGATCTGTCCTAATTCAGCGTTTTCGGCCGCGAGTCTTTCCGCTGCGTCGGGGCAGGGCATGGATAGCCGGAGCGGAAGACTGCATTCCCTTCCTGCGCAGCCGGCGGGCTGTGCCGCCAGGTCGTCGGCCGCGAAGCCCCAGGAAAGGATCCTCCCCTCGCGCCGGCTCATCGTTCTGTAGTAGGACGATGTGTCGCCCCCGCCCCCCTGCCTTCCATCCAGGATCGAGGCGAGGCTGCCGAAGCCCGCGTCGAAGGACAGGAAGTCGCAGTAGTCGAAAAAGCGGGGGTCCCGGAGGCCGCGCAGTTCGGTGGAGACGTAGCCGCCACCCATCACGATTGTTGTGGAAGGCCCGAAGCTCTGGCGCGCCACGGCGGCGCAGGCCAGGCCTCCCGCGAGGGTGCCCGGGAAGGGCAGGCTGATGAGGAGGAGCTCAGGCGCCTCCTGTCCCGCGAAGCGCTCCGCTAGAGCGGGGCGATAGAGCTTCCCCATGATCCATGACGCGTCGAGCGATTCAAGGACGGCCCCGAAGTCGTCGCGGCTCCTGCCGAGGCGCTCGCCGTAGCGCACGGTGCCGAAGTCCGCGTCCAGGGCGTGGGTTACAAGGTCGCCGAGATCCTCGAGGATGAGGGAGGCAATAAGGGGCGCGTCCTCGGGGCCGGGCCGGCGGCCGCGCGATTCAAGGAGGGCCTCAACGCGGGCCCCGCGCGGGAATTCGGCAGCTGAGGACAGGCGGTGCGCGAAGGCTGGATCGGCCCCTGAGAGGTAATCGACGACGGGCCCGATCCACTCCTCATACTGCCGGCGATAGGAGAGGTAGCGCGCGATCTCGGTGTCGGGGAGGCCCGGAGGCAGCTCCCCCGCCGCGCGCCGCTGATCCACCTCGGCAAAGACTTCGTGGAGTCCCTGGCGGCAAAAGATGCGCCTGTACAGGCCGATGGAGTGGTCTTCCACGGTGGTGACGATGTCCCGCGAACGGAGCCAGGCAGAGAGGTAGTGGATGGCAGGGTAGGCTGCGTTCAGCTGCACGAAGGGCGGCTGGATGACGAGGGCGCGCATCCGGCTAGTATAGCGGATGCGGGGCCTGTGTATAATCGACGCATGAAAGGCGATACCGGTCTCAGCCTCGCGAAGGCCAACATCGCCGTCATCCTCTTCGGATTGTCCGGGCTCTTCGGCAAGCTCATCGAGCTATCCCCCCTCCTCATCGTGCTCGGACGTGTGCTCTTCGCGAGCCTCACCCTCGCCCTGGTCGCGCTGGCGACGCGGACGAGCCTGGCACCAGGCTCGCGCAGGGCCCTCGCTACCCTGGCTGCCTCGGGCATCCTTCTGGCCTTCCATTGGACGACCTTCTTCCAGTCGATACAGGTCTCCACCGTGGCGATTGGCCTGGTTTCCTTCGCAACCTTCCCCCTCTTCGTTGTCCTCCTCGAAGCCCTTTTTCTGGGAGAAGGTCTCAGGCTGAAAAATCTCCTGGTCGCCCTGGTAACCCTGGCCGGGGCCGCGATCGTGGCCTTCGGTCCCGGCCTCGGTGGGCAGGCCGCTGCGGGCCTGGCAGGCGCTGGCCTGGCGATGGAGGGCGTCCTCTGGGGCCTGGCCTCCGCCGCGAGCTTCGCCCTCCTGGCCATCCTCAACAAGCGGAGCGCGGGGAAGCTGCCGAGCGTCGCGGTCGCCTTCTACCAGGACCTCTCCGCAGCCCTCGTGCTTACCCCGCTGGCCCTCCTGGGCCTGGGCAGGGCCAGCAGCCTGGGCGGGGCCGCCTTCGCCTGGCCTGGAATACAACAATTAGTACTTCTTGCCATCCTGGGCATCCTCTGCACCGCCCTCGCGCACACGCTCTTCATAGCCAGCCTCCGGGGCATCAAGGCCCGGACAGCGGCCGTCCTCGGCAGCCTCGAACCCCTCTATGGCGCCATCTTCGCCTTCCTCCTCCTCGGCGAGATCCCCTCGCCCTGGACGGCGGCAGGAGGCATCCTCATCCTGGGGGCGGCGGTCTACGAATCCACGCGCTCCCGTCCATGAAGGCTGCGACCCTCCCACGGAACTGGTGGCAGGGATTTGCTTTCCCGGCTGCCAGGCCCCATCCTGAATCAGGCCCCCACGCATGAAATACCGATTCTCGTCCGCGAGTCCCCTTTCCTCCCTCGGTCTGGAACTCAGTGAGACAGCTCTCGACCATTCGGCGGCGCTGTCGCTGTCCGGAGGGGAGGCGCTGGTCTTCGCGAAGGCGGGACGCTTCGCTCTCGAGGGGGGAGCGTCCCCAGGCTACGGTTCCAGGGCCTGCCTCGCGCTCCCGAGACGCCTTCAGCCCTGGCGGCTGGAGGGTAGGGCAGGTGGAGCTGAGCTGGCCGTCCTGGTCTTCGACCGTGATCCACTGCCGGCCCTCGAGGCGGGCTTTCCCCTCGACACCCTCTCGGAGGGCTGGGCAAGTCCCTGGTCAGGCGCTGCCAGGTCCTTCGAGCTCCCCCCCTGGGCGAGACCTGGCGGGATACTCGGTATCCTGGCCGCCTCGGTCGGGATCCTCGCCTCCGATCCGGGCCCGGCGCCCCGAAATGAAAGAGGACAGCTGCGGAACCGCTCTGCCCTCGAGTTCACCGCCGCGGCTTCGCTCGCCCAGCTCCTGGCCCTCGTGCTGGTCTCCCCCGAGATCCCTGAGGACGGTCCCGACGGCGGACCGAAGACCATCGAGGCCCTCATCGCCTGGATCGATACGCATTATGAGGAACATTTTTCCCTCGATGAGGTCGCCGCGGGCTGCGCGCTCAACGTCACGGACTTTTCGAGGCGCTTCAAGGCGGCTGCGGGCTATCCGCTTTTCGAGTACCTCAACCGCAGGCGCATCGCCCGGGCCGCCCTCCTCCTCCGCGACGGCGACCTGCCCGTCATCGAAGTGGCCCTCGCCGTCGGCTACAACAGCCTGACCTTTTTCAACCGCTATTTCCTCCGCCTCATGGGTTTGACGCCCAGCGAATACCGGCGCAGCGTACGATAGCGCCAAGATAGTGCCAAGATAGTGCCAGCCAAGGCCGGCAGAAACACAAGATAGTGGAAGGCCTCAACACTCCGGCGATATACAATTGGAGCCAGGAGCCAAGGAGGCCGACATGGGTGGCGATGTTCGACAGGGCGGTTTAGAAGAGCTTGTGGTGCTGACGACCGAAGTGGTCCTGTCCCGTGCGAAGCTCTCGCCGCGCGCCATGGAAGTGGGCCGCAGGGCCGGAACCATGGAGTTCCAGGGATCCCCGGATGGCATGGTCCAGCTCGAGGCCGGCGGCGTCACCATCGGCGAGGGACGGATCATCAGGAAGGGCGGCAGGGCCTATCTCAAGCTGCTGCGGCTCATGGACGCTGAAGAAAAGGCAGGTACGTCATGAAGACAGGATCGATCGACGAGGTCCAGGTCGACCTCGAGGTGCTGCTCGGTAGAACAAGCCTCTCCGTGGGGGAACTTGCTAAGGTGGGGCCTAGCACCATCATCCAGCTCTCCTCGATGGCCGGCGAGCCTGTGGAGCTCCGCGCGGGGGGAAAGGTCGTCGCCCTCTGCGAGGTAGTCGTAATCGACGAGAATTTCGGGGTCCGCGTCACCGAGGTCCTCGGGGCAGGGGGCAGACCGTGAGCGACAGCGCACCCCTGGCCCTGGTTCCCGGCAGGGAGATCCTCGGGAAGCGTGCTGGCCTGGATCGCGGGTATCGCGTCAAGAAATATGATTTCAAGCGTCCAGACAAGTTCTCCCGGGAGCAGATCCGGACGGTGGAGATCGTGCACGAGAGCTTCGCGCGCCTCGCAGGCGTCGGCCTCTCGTCCCTCCTCCACCTGCCCTGCGAATTCAATGTTGCCCTTGTTGACCAGCTGACCTTCGGCGAGTTCATGGAGACCCTGTCAGCCCCCACGGTCCTCTGCGCCTTTGATGTCCCGCCCTGGGAGGGCAGGGTCCTCTTCCATCTCGACATGGACTTCCGGGAGGCCCTCCTGGAACGCGGCTTTGGCGGATCGGTCGGCCCGGTTGATCCGGCGCTCTCTTCGCGTGACCTCACCGATCTCGAGGCTATCGCGATCGAGATACTCGCGGGGCCCCTCCTGGCCAGTTTCGGAACCGCATGGGAGCAGGTTGACAGGCTGGCTCCGGCCTTCCGCGCGCTGGAGACCGATCCCCGCTTCTGCCAGATCGTGCCGCCGACGGAGATGATCCTCCTTGTCGGCCTCGATGTCGCCATCGGCGGTCGGAAAGCCCGCCTCCATGTCGTAATTCCCTACATCTCCGTCGAGCCGGTGGTGCACAAGCTCTCCGCCGAATACTGGTACAGCCTCGCACGTCCAGATTCAGAGGGGGCGATATCCACCCAGGTGGCACGAGGCATCGATGCGCCGGCCAAACTGCTTGTCGAGGGCGGGAAGCTTTCCGTCAGCGAGCTCCGTTCCCTCAAGAAGGGATCACTAATTCCGATACCCGGACTTGACGAGGGAGTCGGCCGGCTCCGTGCAGGGGGGCTCGAGACGCTGCGCTTCAGCCTGCCCTCGGGCCTCCGAGGGGGAAGGTTCACGCTCAGGGTCATTGATGGGGAGGGAGACCGGGCCAGCTCCCCGGATGACAGCCCCGAGACAGCTCTGGGCAGGCGCCTCGAGGAGGGTCTCTCCGCAGTCGGGAAGGGTCTTGCCGCGCTGAGGGAGGGCCTGGCGGGAAGCCTCGGGATGCTCGGTACCCGGCTAGCCCATGTCGAAGCCCGGCAGGAGGGTTTAGCCGATCGCCTGGCCTTCGGAGGCGCGGACGAATCCGAGGCCGGCCGGCCTCGCGGGGAGTCGGGGTCCTTCACCTCGCTCTCCGGGGCGAAGGCCGAAGCACTGGCAGACTTCCTCGCTTCGGAGCGCGCCCAGGCCTCCGCCCTCGTCCTCGCCCGGCTCGACGATGCCCTCGCCGCACGGGTCCTCGACGAGCTTCCTTCGGCCTATCGGATGGATGTGGTCCGCCGCCTGGCCTCCCTCGGCCCGGTGCTACCCAGCCTGGCCCGCGAGTTCGAACGCGTCCTTGCCAAAAAGCTCGAGGCCTCGGGGCGCGAGGCTCCCGTCTCAGGCGGCCTGTCCAAGATCGTCAGCATGCTGAACATGACACGGCGCGAGACAGAAAAGTCCGTGATCGAAGGCCTCGATCTGGTCGATCCTGCTCTGTCCGAGGAGATCAAGAGGCTGCTTTTCGTTTTCGAGGACATCAGTCTCCTCGATGCCCAATCCATTGCCCTTCTGCTCGGAAAGGTGGAGGAGGATGATATCGCGCTCGGCCTGAAGCCCCTGGATGCCTCTACCCGAAGCAAGGTGCTCTCGCGCCTCGACCCCCATGCGGCCGGGGGCATCCTGGCCAGGGTCGAGGCCCTCGGCCGTGTCAGGCTCTCCGAATGCGATGCGGCCAGCCAGCGGGTGATCGCCGCCGTTCGCGCCCTTGAGCTGCAAGGCCTTATCGGTTTCGATTTTCCAGGCATGGATCAATATCCGGGAGCCACGGGGAGACTATGACTTCGCTTGGAGGAGGGTGGGGAGGAAGCGTTCAGGAGGCTGGGCAAGGCCCGGAAGCTCCAGGAAGGGCCACGTGGAAGCTGCTTCCCAGCCCTTGCCCTCCTCCATCATCCACGACGAGGATGTCCGGAATCACCGGAGCTGATTCCATTCCGCTATACATTGGGCCCTTCCGTGGGAGTCAAGGCCTTTTTCAATCCCTCAAAATCGTATTTGCCGGCAAGGAGCGAGAGGCGCCGGGCCAGGGCTGAATGGTGGGCATCGATGGAGCCGATGAGTTCGGCCACGAGGTTGAAATCGGCTACCGCCAGTGCGCTGCGCATTTTTTCCAGCAGCGGATCCGGGAGTCCTGCCAGGTCCTGGTCGGACATACCGACGCCATCCACGCCATTCCCGGGGGAAGGCGAGTCCATTTCATCCTCATAATTGTATTCAATCCCCAGGATGTCTCCAATGACGGCGAAGAGCTCTTCCTCGTGGAAGGGTTTGCGGATGTAACCCTGGATGAAGCCTGCGATCTCGTTTTTCTTCTCCTCATCGAAGGAACTGGCGGTAAGGACGACGATGGGCGTCTTTTTGCCCCTGTCGGTCAACTTGATGCGGCGGGTTGCCTCGTATCCGTTCATGACGGGCAGGCGCATGTCCATGAGGACAAGGTGAGGTTCCCATTCCGAGAATAGGGCAATTGCCTCTTTGCCGTTGACTGCCTCTTTCGTCTGGAATCCCGCGTAGCCGAGGAGCTTTGCGACCACCTGGCGGTTTTCAGCCCTGTCGTCGACAACCAATATGCGATGGGCTTCCTGCCTGTCCCTTATGCCTATGATACGTCTGGAGTTGACCGCGTTCACAGCCAGGCCTTCCCCTTTTCTCATCCCGACATGGAAGGTGAACAGCGAGCCCTTGCCCGCCTCGCTGGCGACGCTGATGTCACCACCCATCAACACGGCCAGCTCACGGCTGAGCGCCAGTCCCAGACCCGTGCCCCCGCCTGTCGCGATTCCGGCGCTCGTCTGCTCGAAATGCCTGAAAAGCCTGCCCATCTCGCTTTTGGAAATGCCGGCGCCGGAATCCTGTATTTCCGTCACAAGAATCATGGTCGACTCGCCCGGGTTGCGAACAGTTACACGGACCGCGATACTGCCCGCTTGGGTGAATTTCACCGCGTTTTCGATGAGGTTGTAGAATATCTGCCGCAGTTTGCCCTCATCGACCAGTGCCAGGCGCGGGACTACCGCCGCGGTCTCGAAGATGAACTGAAGCTGTTTGGCCTCTGCCCGCTTCCTGAAAATCACCTGGATGTCATTCAGCAGGGAATGCAAATCGACAGTTGAGGGATTCAGCGCTATCCGTCCCGCCTCGATCTTCGAGAGTTCAAGGATGTTGTTGATGAGCGACAGCAGTTGCCCGCAGGCAAGGTTGATAGCTGTTATGTCTTCCTTCTGCGAGTCAGATACCGCAGTGTCACGCTTCATGAGTTGGGAGAAACCGATTATCGCATTGAGGGGTGTCCTGATCTCATGGGACATGTTCGCGAGGAAGACGCTTTTCGCCCTGTTCGCGGCTTCTGCCTGCTGTTTCAGGCTTATTGCGATGTCAGTTGCGGTTTCGAGGCTGGCATTGCTATCCCGTAGCGTATCCTCGGCATTCCTGCGCTCGGTGATGTCGCGGTAACTGAGCAACACGCCATGGATTGCCGGATCATACAGGAGATTGATGCCCGTAAGCTCAATGGGTTTATAGCTGCCATCCTTGCATTCATACCTGAATTCAACTGTACCGACCGACTTGTCCTTTCGAAGCAATTCATTGAATGGTTTCGATATCCGTTCCCGATCGTCCGGATGGCAAATCGAAAATCCGCTCCTTCCGTTGAGGTCCTCCGGCAGCCAGCCGAACAGTTTTTCAACGTTCGGGCTCGTGTAGGTGACGATTCCATTGGCGTCCATGATGCCTATCACCTCCGATATGTTGGCGATCATGGAGGTGTTTCGGCTATGGCTCAGCCGCAAGGCTTCCTGCGCCTGCAGCTGTTCAGCCAGCGCCTTATGCAGGCTGGCGTTGGCTTCGGCGAGTTCGCGGGTGCGCTCGGCCACCGTTTCCTCGAGCGTGGTGTTCCACCTGGAAAGCTGGTCCTTAGCTCCTACCAGCAAGGCGATAGCCTCGTTGATGACCTTGACGTTGGACATGCTCGCGATGCCAAGGTAGGCAAGCATGGCCAGGTAGATGAGAAAGGAGAGGGGAATCTTTACGTTGGCCACTTCGCGCAGGACCAGGAAATGGGCGGCGACCACGAGAATCGAGGCGAGGGAGGCGATCAGGATGAGGGAGCGCTTGACCGCGAAGCTCGCTATCACGGGCAGGACAACCAATACGACGATGAGGGTCTCAAGGAGCCTGGAGACCGAGCCGAAGCCCGGGTTGAAGTAGTCGCCGATGACATTGTTGAGCAGGACAACGAAAAGCGCAGATAGGGTGGTTACGGTGCCGGCCGCTGTGGCACGCCCCAGCATGATGAGGCGCATCGAGACCACCATCGCGACAAGCACGATGGCATCCCCGATTATCAGGTAGCGGCGTGTCGGTTCGAAGGCCAGGTGGAGGGGAAAGTCAACGAATACTGTAAGCAGGACCAAGGCGAAATTGATGCGGAAGAGCAGCTCTGTCTTTTTCAGGACGAAGATGTTTTCCGGATCGTAGGCAGACAAGATCTTCTTCCCGAGGTTTTTCAGCACATCATGACTCCAATTTTCCCTGCTGCGGCCGAAGCGGGATTATCACTATGAAATGCCTGATTGTCAAACTTGTCTGGAATCAGGCAGAGGCCGGGCGTGGAGCATCGGCACACTATCCCGAATGAAGAAGTGCCGTCCTATTTGCGGGATTCGATGCGGACGCCCATAGCCGGCGCTGCCTGGTCTGCAGCGCGGAACCAGGTGGCCTTCCGGCTCCGGACCTCGTGTCGTGCATTCTCGACGGCCCGTTCGAACAGCGATGCGTGTTTCCTGAGGGTCTCAAAAGTCGCCTTGGCCGTTGGGCTGAAGACCTCGTCCGGGTGGCTGCCGATTTCGGCGTCGAGGCTCTCGACAAAGGAAGCGAGGATCTCCTTGTAGCCATCGCCCACGGTCTTGATGTACTCGAGGGCCACGGCGTCGATCTCCGCTGCGCCTGCCAGGTCGGTTCCCACCCGGACGAGGGCAGTCACGGCTGCCTCGAAATTTCCCCCGGCGAAGTCCTCCTTCGCCGAGCGTATGAGGGTAAGAAGCTGGCTCTGCCAGAGCTTGGTGCTGTCCGCAGTCCCGCGGGCTGCCTCGCAGCGTGGGATGCTCAGGACCAGGCGGGCGGCGAGCTTGAGGGTGTCCTCGAAGACCTTCGATCGCCACATGCCGTTATTCAGGGAGTCGTAGAGCTCCTTGAGTTCACCCTGGATCTCGAGGCGCCATTCCTCGTCCGCCGACAGAATCGTGTCGTAGACAGTGAGGCTGACTCCCTTGAATTCGATGGTACCCGTGTTGAGGAAGCGCAGGTCGCCGCAGGTGGCTCCCTGTCTGACCGGTGTCCCCGCGATCTTCTGGTGGACATGGCTGGTCACCAGGAGGCGGTTGTGATTGGGGGAGAGCTTGTTCGCCCGCGCCTGGAGGCGAGCCGCGGTGTTGACTATGTCCCCCGAGAGGTCGCCGTCGCGGGTTATGACGAGGGGGGTGTATTTCTGACCGCCGGCTATGCCTGCCGAGACCTCGAAGGGTGGGAGTATGAGGTCGAAGGCTGGATATGCTTCGCTGGCCTCCTCCTGGATACGCCGCTTCCTGGAGAAAAAGTCCATGACCTCGACCACCATGTCCGCAAGGTCGCGGGCTGAGGCTGACAGGAGGAGTATCTCGTCGCCCCGTGACCTTCTCGACAGGACGCCGTTCTTTGTGGTTATTTTCCAGACATCCTCGTGGATCATCCTGTCGAGGCGGTCGAGCATCGACATGTTTTTCCGATTTTCGTGGCAGTAGCGGGTATAGCCATGGATGTCGAGGAGGCCGACGTAGATGTCGGGGATCGACATATAGCCCTTGAGGTCGCCGGCGAAGTCGAAGTCGGGGTCCTGAATGACGACCTGCCCCCACACCGACTTGAAGCGCACGGGATCAAGGTCCCGGAAAAAACCCCAGTAGAGCCGGCGTTGCAGGCCGAAGACCTTGCGGAGAATGATCCTGCCCAGGGGGGTTCCTGTCATGCCCGGGGCCTGGGCCTTGAGATCCGAGAAGCTGCGCAGCTCGCCGGCGATCACCCGGTCCATGAGTTCCACGAGTATCTGGTGAGGCGTCCTGGCCGGTCCGATGGCGGAGGCGCTCTTCGCGACCTTCCCGCCCTGCCTCGGGGGCGTTGCTGGCATGGGGAAACTATAGGGAAGCTTTCTGGAATTTGCAAACTTCTGGAGTGCAGTGGCGTAGTAGTGGATGAATATGGCTGCGATACCGCCGGCTCGAGCGATCACATATGCTACTCTTGGGCGTCAAGCGCAGCCCTGTCCCCGTCGATCCTGCGGGCTCGCGCAATGACAAGGGAGGCACGACTGGACTATTTCCCCTGGAAGGACGAGTACTCGGTTGGCATCTTCGAGATCGATTCCCAGCATCGCACACTCATCGCCATCCTCAACCGTCTCTACTCCGAGCTGTGGGAGGACAAGGCCCAGGAGAGCCTGGATGCCGCCATCGAGGAACTCATTGAGTACACGAAGACGCACTTCGCCTTCGAAGAAGCCTTGATGGAGAAGTATGGATATCCGGGGCTGCCAGCGCATCAGGCGATCCATGCCAAGCTCACGAGGGAAGTGGGTGAATTCCGGAACTCCATCGACCAGGGCCGGCTCGCGAATCCGCTCGACGCGCTTCCCTTCCTCAAGGACTGGCTCACGCTTCACATCCTCAAACAGGACAAGGAATACGCCTCACTCATCGCCGACCTCATCGAGTAGCTGGCCGGGCTGCAGCTCTCAGGTTCCGACAGTGACTGCTCTGCTGCTGTAGATATACAGGAGGATGCCCAATGAAATCCCACACGCGCGAACTCTGGTTCGAGACTAAAAAGCGCCTCGAGTTCATCGACATCACCAGCTTAGTCGAGGCCGCCCTCGCAGAATCCGGTGTGAAGGAGGGGCTCTGCCTCGTGAATGCGATGCACATCACGGCGAGCGTCTTCATCAACGACAACGAGTCGGGCCTCCACGCCGATTTCGCCGCCTGGCTGGAGAAACTGGCGCCCCACGAGCCGGTGTCCGCGTATCGCCACAATGTCGGGGAGGACAACGGGGATGCCCACCTCAAGCGGCAGCTCTTCGGCCGCGAGGTGCTGGTCGCGGTTACGGAGGGCCAGCTCCACTTTGGCCCCTGGGAGCGGATTTTCTACGGCGAATTCGACGGGAGGCGGCGGAAGCGGGTCCTCGTGAAAATCATCGGGGAGTAGGGAGGGCCTTCGCAGGAAAGCGCCTCGGGACCTATGCGCTTTCTTGCATGTGGAGGCAAAGTCAGGCCATACTCCCGGCCATGAACTCCCCGACAAGTGACAGGGACGCAGCTGTGCCAGCGGGTCTTGACCCGGGACACAGGGCTGGCCTCATCGAGAGGATCATCAGGGCGCCGATCGACTTCATTGCCATCCTGGCGGCCTGCATCGTCGTCCTCCTCCCCATCGTGGACCTTGCCGCGTCCCGGTTTTTCTACAAGGCTATCCCGGGGGCCTCCTCCGTAGTCGACCACTTTGTCCTGGTTCTGGCCTTCATGGCCGCTGCCCTCGCCTCGATGGACCGCAGACACCTCGCCCTCGGCCGTGCCGAGGGCGATACCCACGAGCGGAAGGGCGGCCTTGTCCTTGCCCTCCTTGAATCCTTCTCCGAGTTCTTCGCCTCCACCACTCAGACTGCCCTGTTCTGGGCTTCGCTTTCCCTGGTCTTCATCGGCTTCGAGCCTGGTTCCAACGCCTGGGGCCTGCCCCTCCAGGTCTTTGCCGCTGCGATGCCCCTCGGATTCCTCCTGATGGCGGGTTTCTCGCTGTACCGTGCGGGGCACGGACACAGCAATAAGGGCCTGCGCTACGGGGCTTCTGCCCTCGGCCTTGTCGCAGGCAGCCTCCTGGCGGTCTCCTGCCTCGTGAATATAGGTGATGCCCTCCTGAAGGGTGGCTCGCCCGCCTTCCTCCAAGGCCTCGCAGCGCTTGTCAGCGCCTTTGTCGCCGCCTGGAAGCTCCCCCTCATCCTCCTCTATGTACTCTCAGCCGCCTTCGGATCCCCGATCTTCACTGTCCTCGGCGGCATCGCAGCCATCCTCTTCATAGGTTCCGGCGGCGCACTTGAAAACGCCCCGAGCGAGGCCTACCGTCTCCTCCTTGGCGGTTCGATTTCCGCCCTCCCGCTCTTCGGGCTGGCTGGCCTCCTCCTCGCGGGCTCGGGCGCGGGCAAGCGCTTTGTGGCGGTCTTCCGCGAGCTCTTCGGCTGGGTCCGCGGCGGCGAGGCCATCGCTACGGTCCTTGCCTGCGCCTTTTTCAGCACCTTCACCGGCGTCAACGGAGTCACGATCCTCGCCCTCGGCGGCCTCCTCCTCACCATCCTGTCGAAGTCGGGCATGTCGGAGACCAGGGCCCGCGGGCTGGTCACCGCGAGTGGGGATATCGGGCTCCTCCTCCCCCCGAGCGCTGCGGTCATCATCTACGCAGTCAACGCCCAGTTCTCCTACCAGAGCGGCAGCGCCTTCGACGTGACCCAGCTCTTCGTCGGCGCCCTCCTTCCAGGGCTCCTCCTGATCCTCGGGATGGCCGCCGCGGGCATCCTCATGTCGCCGAAGACGGACGCTGCCCACCCGCGCGAGCCCTTCAATGGCAGGAGGGCCCTGTCCTCGCTCAGGCCGGCCGCCCTCGAGCTCATGGTGCCGGTCTTCGCAGTTGTCCTCTTCTTCACGGGGCTCGCAAGCCTCCGGGAGATCGCCGCCTTCTCGGTGCTCTATATCGTACTAGTTGAAACCTTCGTCAAGCGGGAATTCGACCTGGCTTCCCTCCTCGCGGTCGTCAGGAAGGCCATGCCGGTCATCGGCGGAACCCTGGTCATCATCGCGGCCGCCCGCGGGCTCTCCTACTACGTGATCGATTCCGACATCACCACGGCCTTCTCTACCTGGATACAGGCGCGTGTCACCTCGCCCCTGGTCTTCCTCCTTGCGCTCAACCTCTTCCTCCTCCTGGTCGGCTGCATGATGGACCTCTACTCGGCCATCCTCGTCGTGTCTCCCTTTGTCATCCCCCTGGGCGTCATCTTCGGGATCCATCCCGTACACCTCGGCGTCATCTTCATCATGAACCTCTGCATCGGATTCCTCACGCCGACCGTGGGCATGAACATCTTCCTGGCAAGCTACGCCTTCCGGAAGCCGGTGATGCAGATCGTCAAGGACAGCTGGCCCTTCCTTTTAGTGCAATTAGGCATACTTATGGTGATCACCTACGTGCCCTGGCTCTCCACCGCCCTCCTCGGGCTCGTGGCAAGGCCCTAGGGCAAAGCGATGAAGCTGGAGGACGCGTTCAGGCCGGTCTCGGCCGAGCTCAGGGCGGTCGAGCGCGAACTCGTGTCGCTCTCGCAGGGACTCTCCTTCTCGTCGATCAAGACGATCCTCGAGCGCTTCTTCACGACGCCGGGCAAGTACCTCAGGCCCGCCCTCCTTTTGATGTCGGCCAAGGCCATACAGGAGAAGCCCGAGGGCCAGACGCTGCGGAAGCTGCTGCTCGCGGCAGCCGGGGTCGAGCTCATCCACAATGCGAGCCTCGTCCACGACGACGTCATCGACGAGGATCTCGAGCGGCGCGGCCAGCCGACGGTGAACGCCGGTCACGGCAACCGCATCGCCATACTCGCGGGCGACACCCTCTACTCAAAAGCCTTCAGCATCATGATAGACGCCCTGCCGAAGGAGCTCCTCCGGGACATCGTCGAACTCAACATCCACATGTGCTCGGCCGAGGTCGAGCAGGAGAAGGTCAGGTCCTGCTCCGAGCCTGTCACGAAGGAAACCTTCCTGAGCATAAACGAGGGGAAGACCGCCTCCTTCATGTCGGTGTGCTGCAAGCTCGGCTCAAGCCTCGCTGGCGGCAGCGCCGCGGAGGTCGCGAAGCTTGCGGCCTTCGGCCTCGACTTCGGTATGGCCTTCCAGCTCTACGACGACCTCTCCGACGGTGACTCCGACTGCGCGGACCTCGATGTCCTGTCCGAGGCCAGGCGGTTCGCCAGCGCGGCCCGCGCCGACCTCCTGGGCCTGGGCCCAAGCGTCGGCGTGAAAGCCCTCACCGCCTTGCTCGACCACCTGGTCGAAAAAGCCGGGAATTAGGACCTTCCCCAGGGCATGGAAAACCCGGCCTCGCAGCCGGGTTTCCTGTTGAAATCGACCTGGTTGTAGCTATCAGGGAGTCTGGTCGGAGACTCGGCGCAGTGGATTCGCTGCGTCCGGTACCTTCACGAACCAGATCTCGTAGAGCGGAAGCAGGAGTAGGAACACGTAGGCGATGCCCAGCGATGCGCCGCCGAAGATGACGAGGATGGCAGCCTGGCCCCAGACCTTCGCGAGCCACCAGGAACCGACGTCAAGGACGAAGGATGCGAAGGAGAAAACCATGATGACGCCTTTCAGGCGGTTGCTGTAGCGGGTAAAGCTGAACACGATGCTCAGGCAGAACATGAGGGGCAAGAGGGCGTTGACGTGGGTATGGCTCAGGCCCACGAGACGGGAGATGGATTTGCCGGTGTCGGTCTCGAGGAGGGGCGCGATGTCCTTGTAGGTCGAGGTTATGATGCCTGCGGTTGCGACTTCGGCCGAGTGGCACATGTCGCAGGAGCCTGAGATGATCGGCTGGATCGAGTCGAAGGCCGATTCCTTGCCCCCGGCCTTTATCCAGGTAATGATCGCCTCGGTGTCGGCATCCGAACTCATGTATTGCTTCATTGATCCGTAGAGGGCCTTTTCCATCTTTGATCCGCTGGGATCGCCATGGAAGGAGAGCCTGATGTCGTCGACGGACAGTCCCGGTTTCTGGTCGACGGGCACGTAGCTGAACCAGACGTTCGCGACGCCCAGGAGATACCCCATCCCGCAGACGCAGAGGAATGCGGTAAGGGCAAAACGGAAACTGAGAGGGAGTTGATGAAGTCCCTTGTTGTCTTGCCAGAGCATGAAGACTCCTTTAGGTAGGAAACGCGGGGGTGCCCACATCGACGAATGCTGTAGCCTATTTCATTTGAGTACGTCGGTCAAGGAGTATCTTTTTAGTATAGATAAAAAGCGACATATAAGGAATATACCATTAATCGTCAAGCCTGGCTGGGCGGATACTCTTTTCCGGATGACAGGACGCCTGGAAAATCGCTATATCGTTCACAGGTAAAGCTCTTATATGTAATAAGATATCCATTGACAAACCGCAACCCGAAAGACGAAACTGCGTGACGTGGACCTCGCATCTGGGTTGCGCTGTCCTTGAATACCTAGCAGGCCGGAGGAGTCATGAAGAAGGTTCTTGTCTTCGCGCTCGTGATAGCGTGCTCGATGGTCGTGCCGGCGGCACCTACGATCGACTGCATGGGCTGCCACGGCAGCACAGCGCCGAAATATCCCATCCTGGGCGCCAAGCTCGGGTACGAGGCTTCCGTGCACTCGATTGGCGGAAACGCGCGCTACTCGAACGCGGGAGGATGCCAGCGCTGCCATACGAACGAGGGTTTCATAGAGTATGTCATCATGGGCATGGATCCGGTCGCGTACAACGACTACGCTTCCAGGACACCGGTGCCCTTCATCAACTATCCCTCGCAGCCCGGCTGCTTCACCTGCCACGATCCGCACAGCACGGGCGACATGTCGCTCCGGACGGTCAAGCCTGTCACCCTCGTCGATGGAACCATCTACGACGGTGGCAAGGGCAACCTCTGCGCGAGCTGCCACCAGTCGCGCACCAACATCGCCAAGGTCATGCCGACGATGACCGCAAAGAGCCTCAACGCAAATTGGGGCGCCCACCACGGTCCCCAGGCCGACGTCATCGCAGGGACCGGCGGCTACCAGTTCGCCGGCAAGAAGTACACGGCCCACACCATGATGGTCAACGATTCCTGCGTCACCTGCCACATGGGACAGCCCGATGGCCGCTATGGCTTCAGCCCCAAGGTGGGCGGACACAGCTTCAACATGGCCGGAAACGTGCACGAGGCAGAGGTCATCAACATGAACGCCTGCCTGTCCTGCCATCCCGACGTCAAGCAGGTCGTGGGTACTCCCCTCTACGCGATCAAGGGCAAGTCCGACTACGACCAGAACGGGAAGATCGAGCCGATCCAGCAGGAAGTGCAGGGACTCCTCAACAAGTTCGTCAACAAGGCGGGCAACGGTTACTTCCAGAAGCTCAAGCCCCCGATGTACACCACCGGCGGCAAGTGGGCCGGTCCTCCTGCGGACGCGCCCTACAAGCTGGAGCACTTTGCGGCCTTGTACAACTACAAGCTCGTCCTCGAGGACAAGAGCCTCGGCGTACACAACGCGATCTACGAGATCGAGCTCCTGTACGACTCGCTGCAGGCCCTCGATCCCAAGTTCAATGTGAGCGTGCGCCCCTAGTGGCCAGCTGCGCCGCTCCCGGCCCCCTTGGCTGCGGCCAAGGCGGCTAGGGCCACGTAGGGCGGCGCGTTTCCGAAGAGTTTCTGAATGCCTTGTGGACGAAGGATAGGGGAGGGGAAATTCGATGAAGCTACACATCCTGAGACCGTTGATTGTTTTTGTCGTACTGGTCGGTCTCATACTTTTCGCGCGCTCGCTGTTCCTGCCGAAGGATTTTGCCACGAACGAACGCGGCTACCGCTTCGGCTGGCATCGCTTTGGCAACGAGCAGGAGTGGAAGGATTTTCCGGTCAAATATGTGGGTTCCGATACCTGCACCGCCTGCCATGCGGACAAGGGGACCCAGATCCTCGCTTCCTGGCACAAGGACAACCAGTGCGAGAACTGCCACGGTCCCTACCAGGAGGGGCACT
>CAIJMU010000026.1 GCA_903821875.1 uncultured Spirochaetota bacterium | reverse complement strand
CGTGCATGCATTCCATGAAGGGTACGAAGCCGAAGGGACCCATCACGCCGGGTGCCAGGGGCCGGAAGGGGAGGGTTGAAAAAGCACCAAATAGTATCTTCCCCGAGAAGGAGGCCTCCGGGGAGGAGAGGTCGAGCTCGATGCCCTCGGGACTGAAACGTGAGGCGCCGACCCTGACGTCGAGCCGCCGGGTTGAGGCCTTGAAGGCTTCCGCTGGGTACTCGAACCACCAGGTCCTTGCGGTCCTTCCCTCGATGACCTGCACGAAGGCAGAGTCATCTCCGGGCACCCGCCCCCGGGAAATGCCGGGGATGAAGGACCAGGTCTCCGAGCGGTCGCGCGATACCTGCTTGAAGTACCAGCCCTCGAAAAAATCCCGCCTGCGGGGACTGCCTTGCGCAGGGGCCGTGTTCCAAGGGTTCATGCGGGGGAGTCTAGCCCATCGAAGCGCATTATTCCCCCTGCCCTGGTAGACCCCCGCGCTTCCCTACTGCAGCTGGGAGCTGAGTTCATCGAGTTCGTAGAGCGCCCGCGCTATGAGGACAAAGTCGACACGCCTGTTCAGGGACTTGCCTGCTTCGGTGGAGTTGTCAGCCTTCGGTCGGAACTCGCCGAGGGAGACTGCCACGAGCTGGAGAGGATCGAGGCTGCAACTTTCCTGGAGGTACTGCACGACGTTCGAGGAGCGGGCAGAACCGAGGTGCCAGGAGCTGGGATAGAGCCTGAGGGTTTGTGCGCTCGACAGCCCTGTGGCAGTATTGCCCTCGACGCGTACGATGCGGTCCGGGGCCTTCCTGAAAACCTCGGCGAGTTCCCCGAGGATCGGAAGGCTCTCCGGCTTCAGCACGGCCGAGTCCGGCGCGAAGAGCACTGCGTCCTTGACGCTGATTACCAGGACGTCGCGATATCGCTTGATGTCGAGGTCGCCGCGGACTATCTCCGTCTCGAAGAGCCTCCTGAACTGCGCTACACGGTCATTGAGGTCCTTCTCGCTGGCCTGCGCGGCTATCTGCAGCGCGTCACGCTCCTTTTCGAGCTCTGTGATGGCTGACTGCAGGTCGGAGATCCCCTGCTTGAGGTCGGCTATCTTCGCAAGATAGTCGGCCTCCGACTTTGTGGCTCCCGACTTCAGCGCCTGGAGGTTTGCTGAAAGCTCCGTGTTGGTCTTCTGGAGGGTGGCGTACTGGGTCTTCAGCGAATTGAAGGCTGCTCCAGCCCTGCCGTTTTCCGCCTTTATCGCGGAAAGTTCCTTCTCCAGATCGCCCAGGCGCGCGTTTTTCGAAAGAAGCTGGTCGCCCAGCTCCTTTACCTCAACCGAGAATTCGGAGAGCCGTGCCTCGAGGGTAGCTATCCGATCATCGGCCGGTTTTTCGGCGGTCTCCGCAGCAGGGGCGGCCTTGAGTTCAGCCAAGGCAGCATCCTTTTCCGCGAGTTGTGTCAGGAGGCCATCAACCTGAGCCTGCAGCGTTCCTACCCGTGGATCCTCCACCGTCTGCGCAGGCGCGGTGGCGCAGGACGCCAGGACCGCGACCGTCACTACGAGGAGTACCATTGTCTTGCCGAGCACACTCATGTTCATCCTGGGAATCCTCCAAGCGGAATGAATGACTAAAGTAAATATAACTGATTATCGTGGGGACGGCCAGTTATGCGGACTGCGGGGGCAGGGCCCAGTCCGCCAGCTCAGGCCGGGATCAGCTCCGCCTCACCTGCCACGAGGGCCCTTCCTGCCAGCAGGGTGACAAAGCCCCCCTCGGGCGGCACCTCGCCGTTGGGGCGCATCCAGCGCTCCTCAAGGAGGAGGATGAGGGGATTCCTCGCCTCCCCCTCCGTCGCATACTCCACCATGAGGAGGGGGAATGTCTCTCCATCGCGCTCACAGCTACCGTAGAGGGCCTGGCCGAAACCGAAGGGACCGTAGACGAGTTTGCGGCGACCTGGATCCTTTCCGGAACCGTCATCGAAGGCAGGGAAGTCGGGCCAGGGCGCGTATTCAAGGTCGGCTGAGATGAAGTCCTCGGGGTCGGCAGGGGGGAGGAAGAACCAGGTGTTGCCACGGTCGATGAGTCCGTCCCTCGTGGCGCGCGCAAAGGCAGGCGGCGCGAAGTAGAGCCGGAGCTCGAACTCCTCGCCCGATGAGACAAGGACCAGGCTTCGGTCGATACCGTCGGAAGCCTCGACTGTGGCGACCAGGTACTCGGCTATCGGGCGATCGCTGTCGCGGTCCCGGAGGGAGATCCTCGAGACGCTGCCGATGCGGTAGTCCACGCCATCCACGCCTCCTTCGAGGAAGGCCTCGTCATCGCGGAGCCCGAGCCAGTCTCCCGCCTTCATCGCCTTCCACGCTGCCAGAGCCGAAAGAGGCGCTTCCTTCTTTCGCACAGCCTGTCCTACAGACCCGGACCGCGGCGGTTGCGCGAGGAGATGTTGATAACTACCACTACCAGGAGAAAGAGAAGGAAGAGGCCGAAGGCCAGGTCGATGAAGGTTGCACCGTGGCTCGCGTAGACCGGCGGCGCTCCCCAGGCATAGCCGTGGCCGGCCATGAGCCCGGTGGCCATGGCGACGTCGCCTATCGCGTCGTAGAGCATCCAGCGGCCCAGGAGGGAATCGAAGTAGCCGTAGCCGCCCAGGCCGGGGTTCCACATGACGCCCGCGCTCCTGCCGCCGATCATCGTAGTTGCAGGTATATAGGAGGGACGCGAGGCGGGTTCGGCCGCGAAGGTCGAGCTGTAGGATGAGCCGTATTTCTGCCTGAAGGCCGAGCTGGCCTCGCCCTGGTTCGAGTAGAGGGTGCCCTTGGACCGCGCGTTGTCGTACAGGCTCCGGGAAGTGGCGAGCCTGGGTTGGGACGCGGGAGCCGCACCGGAAGGCGCCTGCCGGGACCCCCAGACCGAGCCACCGGACCTGGGTGTCAGGGAGGGGGTAGCCGAGGGGCTGGCCCTGGGGGCGACCCTGGAGGGCGAAAGGGAAAAGCTCCGCGCCGACGGACGGAAGGATGGTGCGCTCCTGAAGCCACCGCCTGAAAAACCGCCTCGGGCGGAGGCTGCGTCCACGAGGACGAGACCGAGGGCCAGGGCAAGGGCAAGGCCCCTGCCCCCGGTGCGCGGGAAGGACAGCTTCCGGGAAATGCTCTTCATTGCGATCATCCCAGCTGCGAGCCGATGAGGGCCGCATACAGGACAGCGCTCGCCAGCGAGGCGAGGGCAGACACTGCACCTGAGGCGATGCTGTCTGACGCGCCGGCGGCCTTGCCCTTGGCAGGGCTGGCACCCCGGAACAGTATGGTCGCCGAAAGAAGGCGAGCGCCTGCCAGGATGAGGAGGCCGACAAGGCCCACAGCCGAGGCGGTAAAGATCTCGGCCAGCCTGTCGCTCCCCGCGCCGCGGAGGGCTACCTCGAGGATGATGCCGACGCTGGCGAAGAAGCCGCCGAGACCCAGGCCCGCGGCCGCGCTGTTCTTTTCGGCGATCTCCTTCCGGAGGTCAAAGCGGGCGATGAGGCGGAAGAGGTACCAGGCCAGAAGAAGGAAGACCTGGCCGAGGAGCCAGTAGAGGCCGATGTCGATGAGCATATCCTGCCAGGTATCGCTTCTTCCGGCCATGACCCCGCCTATTACCAGGCCGTTGGCCAGGAAGAGCCCCGCGAAGGCAAAGCCCGCCCCGAGATTTCGATCCTCTACGATCTCCCGCGAGAAGCTGATGCCCGGCAGCACGAGGCGCTCTCCGAGGATCATGCCAAGCCTGAGGAGGATTATGGCTCCGAGACCTGATACCGCGATGTCGGCGAGGTTCACCACGGGATCTGGCCCGAGGGAGGAGAGGGAGCCGGCCATGGCAAAGGCCAGGCCCAGCATGTAGCCGAGGAAGATGAGGGCAAAGGCAGGATTGTCGCGCTCGGACAGTTCCGCCTGGTCATCGATGTGGGGCGTCGACCAGTCGAATACGAACTTGCCGAGCACAAAGAAGGCGAGGCTGAAGAGGAAATAGGGAAAAAGCGAGATCGCTGCCACAATGGAGACGGGAAGACTGTCCATGGATACCCCCGCATGGAAACTATTCACAGGGAAGACGGAAAGCAAGGCCTGCGAAGGGAATGTGACATCCATCGCGCTAAGCTTTCCCAAGGCGGCCACGGCGGTTCCCCTCTGCCGCAGAGTCAGTCATGCCGATATTCCGAGGGACGTGGAGGCTGCGCATGAAGTTGAGAACGCGGATGGCACTGGTGTTTGCCGGAGTTGGCCTGGTGACTGTGGTCGGTTTTACTGCCTTCGGGTACCGGGTGTTCCAGTCCAATCTCAGTGGGTCCATAGAGACCGGCCAGAACCTCAGGGTAGAATCCATTGCCCAGTACACAGGCGGCTGGCTTGAAAAGGAACTTGCCCTTTTAAGCCGTGTCCACCTCCTGGTCCAGGATCCGGACATACTCAGGGTCATCAGGAAGGGCGAAAAATACGGCAATGCCTACCTGGCCAAACCCGCGGGGGAGGTCAATAACTCGAGCTTCTACATCGGCATGGTCAATGGGGACTTTGTGGACGGGGACCAGGATGACTTTCCCGACAGCTACGATCCCCGGGTACAGGACTGGTACAAGGGATATACAAACACCAACGGTCCCGTGTTCGGAAAGCTCTACCAGGACGAGGCCACCAAGACAATGGTCGTCTCCATCGTGGCCACGGTCAGGACCAAGGGAAGGGTGGTAGGCGTGCTGGGCATCGACCTCCTCCTCAAGTCCCTCGTTGCTGACATCATGGACCGCTTTTCGGGCGGCCTCAAGCATGGCATGATCTTCATCACCGACGAGACGGGGACGGTCATCGGCCACACCCAGGGCGACCTGGTGGGCAAGAAGATCGGCGCCTGGGAAAACGGGCGGAACAAGGCCCAATTGGAAGGAATCATCGGCAAGCCCTCCGGTTCCGGTCTCCTTCCCCTGGGCAATTCCACCTACCGCTATTCATACCGCAGCCTCCCTGTGAACGGCTGGACGGTCTGCGTCCTCGAGGACAATGCCCTCCTGACCGCTCCCCTGGACGCCATGATGCTCACCTACCTCATCGTGGCCCTCCTGGCCATCCTGGCCATCATCCTGGTCACCTGGCTGGTGGCTACCTCGATCACGAGGACCATCGGCGGGGAGCCACAGGCCATATCCGCCCTTGTGCGGAAGGTCTCCCGGGGCGAGTTCGACATCGAGTTCAACGATCTCCGGCGAGCCGAGGGCATCTACGCCTGCGTGCAGGACATGGTCCGCTCGCTCAAGGCCCAGGCCGGGGTCCTCGGAAAGCTCTCCGAAGGTACGATGGATGTCGAGATCCACCTGGCTGGTGAGCGGGACGAGCTGGGCAGCTCCCTCCTCCGCATGAGGGATTCCATCTCCGAGGTCATCGCCAAGGTGGCCGCTTCGGTCGACTACCTCGCCGAGGGTTCGAAGCAGATCAGCTCCTCGGCCCAGTCCCTTTCGATGAGCACGAGCTCCCAGGCAGCATCCCTGGAGGAAATCGCGGCCTCGATCGTGGAGTTCTCAGCGACTATACACAGCAACATGGAAAATGCCTCCAGTACCGAGAAACTCGCGATCCAGGCAGCCCTGAACACCAAGGACACCGGCGAGTCGGTGGCCAACACCGTCAAGGCCATGAAGGAAATAGCTACGAAGATCTCCGTTATCCAGGAGATCGCCGGCCAGACTAACCTCCTGGCTATCAACGCGGCCATCGAGGCCGCGCGGGCGGGAGAGCAGGGCAGGGGCTTCGCGGTCGTGGCCTCGGAGGTCCAGAAGCTGGCGGAGCGGACCCAGGCAGCTGCCATCGAGATCACCAGCCTTGCGCTGGCCAGCATGCAGACCTCGGAGGTCGCGGGACAGAAGCTCCTCAGGCTGACCCCTGACATCCAGAAGACAGCGGACATGGTCCAGCGGATCTCCGATTCCTCGGCCGAACAGAACGCCGGTGCCAGCCAGATCAACAGCGCGATCCAGCTCCTCGACGAGGACGTCCAGAAAAACGCCGCCGTTTCCGAGGAGCTGGCTGCCGTCTCCGAGCAGTCCCTCGCGCAGATGGAGGAACTAAGGCAGACCATGGGCTTTTTCAAGGTGCCGCGCGGCTCCTCAGAGGCAACAGGGAAGGAGTCGAAATCCAGGGTCAGGCATGGCCTGCTTCGTACTGCGTCCCGTGTCAGAGGCGCTCCCGACCTTGAGCTGTAGGCAGCCCCGCCCGTGACCAGCGGTCCCCACCTCACCATCTTCCAGAAGGATGGCTTCCATTACGGAATTCCCATCGAAGAGGTCCGTGAAGTGATCCATGGGGCCTATCTGATACCGGCCCCGGTCCAGGTAAAGGGCTTTCTCGGTTTCTTCGACTTCCGCAAGAAACTCTGCCCTGTTTTCGACATCCAGGCCCTCCTTGACCAGAAGCCCGGGGAAGCGGAGGAGATTCCGAGGGCCGAGGCTCCGAGGAACCTCATCGTCGTCGAGAGTGGAGGCATTGTCTTCGCCCTGTGGATCGGGAAATACGTCGAGTCTGTAAATATTGGTGCCGACTCCGCGGCACCGGGGGGCAAGCCCCTGGTGGACCAGGTCCTCCGTTACAAGGGCACGAGCCTTTCACGGCTCAACCTCACCTTCCTGGGGAGCCTCATCCAGGAAAGCAATGCGGAGCTGTTGCCACCCAAGGGGCCCGGCGATGCTTCCCCTGGCGCGGGAGAAGCCGATGCTGCCGCAAGGGAATTCCTCTGTTTCACCATCGATACCCTGGAGTTCGGCATACCCCTCGTGGACCTGGTAGAAGTGATCGAAGGCTGCAGCGTCGAGCCCCTGTTCAAGACCAATGACTTTCTCAGGGGGCTCATCAACCTGCGGGGACAGATCATCGCCTGCGTCGACATCTCCGGGATCATCGGGTTGCCGAAGCGCAGGATGGAGGAGCGGAACCAGTATCTCCTCCTCCAGGACCGCGAACGAGACCTTGACCTCGCGCTCTGCATCGACACAATCACGAAAAAGAGGAGCTTCCATCCCTCGCGGATCCAGAGCGTAGCCTCCCTCCTCAACGAAGAGCTCTGCAGCTACCTCCTCGGGGTCATCGAGGACGGGGAGGGCCGGATCTTCATCCTTTCCGGGCCCCGGGTAATCGCCAGCAAGTACCTCGAACCGTACCAGGAGCAGGGATGAAATACCAGGAAGGGCTCTTCGATCTCCGCGAAAGCGACCAATTGCCCTCTTCCCCAGGGAGCCTCCCGGAACCCATCCGCGCCCTCCTCGGGGAACTGCGCGTGGAAGTACCTGTCCAGCTCCTCCTGCTCGGCGCCCTGGGCCTAGATGGTGACGACGAGGAGGCCCTCGACAGGCTGTACCGGAGCAACCATGTCCTGGCGGGCATGGCGAGCCTCTATGGCCTGGGCAGGATCGGGCACCTCCTCGATATCCTCGATTTCGCCCTCGACCTCGCCCGTTCCAGGAAGACCACCAAGGTCCATTCGATAGACTACCTCGCCAAGCTCCTCTATGGGAGGATCCAGGGTCTGGCGGAGGAGATCGAGAGTCCGGCCGGCATGAGTTTCGACCTCGCTGACCTCCTCGATGAAAGTCGCAATTACCTCCTTTCACCCCTCCTTGACTGGAACCGGGAGGGTGATGTCAGGGAGGACTTCGGAGCCCTGCCGCCATCGGAGATCCCTGATGCTGGTACGGAGTGCGGCGAGGACGGAGAGGCTCCCCAGGTTTCGGAGCCAGACCTGGCAAGGGCTACAGCGGCAGGCAGCCTGGCCGGAGCGAGCCAGTCCGCAGCCACCCAGGTCGCAGTCAGCGTCCAGCCGCCCGGGCCTCCGATTCCCTTCGACGACGAACCCGAGACGCTCCAGATTCCCCTCGACAAGGTGGGGATGATCAGCGACTTCTTCGAGGAGAACTCCGAGATCCTGGATCATTTCGGGCAGCAGGTCATCGAGGTCGAGCACGCGGAAAATCCCCTGGACCGGATAAACGACCTCTTCCGGATGATGCACACCGTCAAGGGCGGGGCCAGACTGCTTACAATCAAGAAGATCGAATTCCTTGCCCATGCCGTGGAAAACCTCCTGGACCAGATCCGGAAGGGCGAGCTGAGATTCAGTACTCCGGTGGTGGATCTTCTCCTCGAGGTGAAGGTCTGCCTCGGGCAGATGCTCGACGAGGTGGCATCGGGCGGTCCGCTGATGACGAGGATTGCGCCCCTCGTCATGCGTATCCGCGAGGTGCCTGCAGGAGGGCCAGCGGGGCCAGCCGCTGCCGGGATTGTGGCTGCGGCGACAGCGACTGTGGCGACAGTGCTGCCATCCGTGCCATCCACGCTGCCCGCGGCGCCGTCCGCGGTGATTACCGTGCCCAAGGCTCCACAGCCCGGTTCAGGAATCCCCCCGAAAGCGGAAACCGCGAAAAAGGCCTCCGAGTTTCTCCGGGTCAGCTCCGACAAGCTCGACGAGGTCCTGAACACGGCCTCGGAGATCTACATTGGCCGGATCAGGTTCCAGAACGAGATCAGCGCCATCAAGAATTTCCTGAAGTCCCTCCGGTCCAGCACCGAGCGGGCAGCTGAGATCGAGCCCTCCAGAATACTGGCCAAGCTTGACCGCTACCTTCCGGAATTCTCGAAGGAACTCCGTGCCGCCGGGGGAGGGGCCATCCCGGTCAACAGGCTCGCCGAGCTCCTCGGTCCGATGGTCGTACGTCTCCTACCGGACAACGCGGGAAGGGAGATGTCCCTCCTTGAGGAACTCCACCTGAATTTCCTCACGATCGAGGAGATCCAGAAGCAGCTCCAGAAGAACCTCGAAACCCTCGAACAGCTGAGCAACCGCCTCCAGAACGGGGCGATGAGCTTCAGGATGGTACCCATATCCAGCCTCTTCGAGCGCTTCCCGATGCAGCTCCGGGACCTCGCCCGGGGGATCGGCAAGCAGGTCCGCATGGAGATCGTCGGCGGCGACACCGAACTCGACAAGGTCCTGATCAACAAGCTCGCCGATCCCCTCCTCCACATGCTCCGCAATTCGGTGGACCACGGCATCGAGGCTCCCGCCGACCGTGTCGGTGCCGGAAAGCCGGAAACGGGAACAATCAGCCTGAAGACCTACTATCACGGATCATTTGCGGTGATAGAGGTCAAGGATGACGGCAAGGGCCTCGATCGGGACCGCATCCTGGCCAAGGGCATCGAAAAGGGTCTGGTCCCGGAAGGCGAGGGCAAGGAGTACAGCGACAGCGAGATCTTCGACCTGATCTTCCAGCCCGGCTTCTCGACCAACGACACCGTCACCGCCCTCTCGGGCCGCGGTGTGGGCATGGATGTCGTGAAGACCGCGATAAACCAGCTCCACGGCTCGGTGGAGATCGAGAGCCACAGGGGGGAATCCACCCTGTTCAGGCTCAAGCTTCCCCTGACCCTCGCAATTGTGAAGATCCTCCTCGTACAGGAGTCCTTCCACCAGTTCGCCCTGCCGATCCTCAACATCGAGGCCCTGATCGCCGTGCGGTACGAGGACATAGGGAGGATCGGCAGCCGGATGATCTACAACCACCAGGGGCAGACCATCCCCGTGGCCAGCCTCTCGGGCATCCTCGATTTTCCCCAGAGCCAGTTCCGGGGGGACAGGATACAGATGGTCGTGCTTACCGACGGGAACCGCCTCTCGGGGATCCTCGTCGACGCCGTGGCCGGGCGCCAGGAGATCCTGGTAAAGTCGCTGGGCCGCTTTGTCAAGAAGGTACCATTTGTGATGGGTTGTACAATACTGCGGGACAGCAGGCTGGTGCTGATACTCGATCCCCGGCAGATCGTGGAAACCGTCTCCCAGGTGGAGGGTCTCCAGCTCGCCACGAGGGTCGCCGGACCGGTCAGCGACGTGGCGCAGCCCAGCATCCTGGTGGTCGATGACTCAGCTATCCAGAGGGAGAACCTCAAGAGCATCCTCAAGCAGAGCAATTACAGGGTCGAGACGGCCGAGAACGGCTTCGATGCTCTCAAGGCTTCCAGGCAGAAGACCTTCGCGGCCTTCTGCGTCGACATCATGATGCCCCTCATGGACGGCTACGAATTCGTGGAGCGGCTCCGGAAGATGGATGCCTACCGGAAGGCGCCGGTCTTCCTGATCACCGCAAAGGATTCCGACGAGCGGCGGACCTCCAGCCTGGACATCGCCCGGGTCCTCCGGAAGCCAGTGGACGGCACCGAGCTGATAGCCCTTCTGGACAGCCATATCATGGCAGGGGTAGAGCGGTGATGATGCGCAACCGGAGCCTCGGAAAGGTCGTCTTCTGCATCGAGAACGAGCTCTTCCGCAGCTACCTGAAGTCCACACTGAGACCCGATGACGAATTCTTCATCGACTATCGGGAGTTCGCGCTGAAGGTCGCCGAGGATCCCCAGGGCATCCTGGTGCTCCAGTCCGATTCCCACGAGTACGACATGCTTGAGATGTGCAAGAAACTGAAGCGGCTTTTTCCCGATACGATCAAGATCGTCCTCCTCTCGGCGGATTACCGGGTCCAGGAATATGCCCATACCTCGATCGATCGTTTCATCCAGTTTCCCGTCTCCCGCGATGACCTTGTGGCCGCCTTGAACGACCTCGTGCACAAGAAGCGCAAGATCCTGTTGATCGACGACTCGCGTCTGGTCCACAAGCACATATGCCCTCCACTGGCCGAGGCTGGTTACGAGACCTTTTCGGCCATGGACGGACAGGAGGGCCTCGAGAAGGCCTCAGAACTCCGGCCCGACTTAGTCATCTGTGACATCGAGATGCCGCGTCTCAATGGCTTCGAGGCCTGCCGTGCCATCCGCAGGATTCCTGAGCTTGCCAGCATGCCCATCATCATGTCGAGCACGCTCGGATCGCTGGCGGACCAGCGCAGGGGCTTCGCCGCGGGAGTCGACGAGTACATAACCAAGCCCGTGCATATCCCGGACCTCCTTTCCCGCCTCGAGAGGATCTTCCACCGCAACCTCGTCGGCCGGGAAAATGTCCTCATAGTTGAAAATGATCCGAACATCGCCCGGAACATCACTACCACCCTGACGAAGCAGGGTTTCTGCCCGAGGGTCTGCACGGGCATCAAGGACGCGATCAAGATCCTCCAGAAGTTCGCCTTCGAGGCGGTCATAAGCGAAACCGAACTGCCCGACGGTTCGGCCATCGACCTTCTCCGGGGCATGCAATCCCTGCCACGGGCCCACCGCGGTGCCCTCGCGGTCCTGACCGATCACGACAACCAGGCCGAGGTCAGGATGGTCATGCAGGCAGGAGCCAAGGGAGTCATCCTGAAGCCCTTCAACCAGGACGCCCTGTTGGCCAACATCGAACGCATGATAGCCAATCAGCGGGCCGAGAACGAAAAGGCCCACATAGAAAAGTATGTCTCCAAGGCCTCCCGGAAAATGGCCCTCGAAAAATCGATCCTCTCTGGCGCGGAGGACACGACGCGGGCCTACAGCCGCAACGCTTCGATCTTCTTCAGCGACATCCAGAGCTTCACCAACCGCTGCGAGCGCTATTCGCCCCGCGATGTGGTGGACCAGCTCAACACCCTCTTCACGGTGATGACCCGCGTCATCATGGAATCCGGCGGGGACATCGACAAGTTCATCGGGGACGCCTGCATGGCCTTCTGGATAGACGACGAGCCGGCCCGCTCCTCCGCCTCTGCCCTGGGCTTCATGAGCCGGATCAGGGAAGAGCTCATCACCATGAACAAGCAGCACCGCCAGCTGAAGGCGGATCCCATCGCCATCCGGATGGGGCTCAACACGGGGGAGGTCATCCTCTGCGACATCGGCGCGGCCGAGGCCCGGATCGACCTGACCATGATCGGCGATCCGGTGAACCTCGCTGCGCGACTTGAGTCCGCGGGCAAGCAGTACGGCCTCGACAACCTCGTCAGCGAATTCGCCGCCGAATCGCAGTTCGAGGGCTTCGACTTCCGCCTGGTCGACTCCGTCCGGGTGAAGGGGAAGGAGAAGGCCGTGAAAATCTATGAACTATTGGGACGAAAGGGGGATGTCGGAGCGAGGCAGGGTGATCTTGCCGCAGCCTACGCCGTCGCCTTCGAGGAATACCGCCGGGGGAACTTCGATGTTGCTGGCGGCCTGTTCGCGAAATCCTCAGCCCTTGAATCCGATCCCGCGGCGCTGAACCCCTCCCTCCTCCTCCGGAAGCGTTGTCAGGTCCTCGGCCAGAAGGCTCCACCCAATTGGGATGGAGCGTGGACGCTGGCCTCGAAGTAGGGGGGGCCTCGTTCCCTCTCCTTGATCTCGGGGGCGGGGAAGGCCCATTCTCCGGGGATGCAGGTTCCAGATTTTCAAGGAGGCTCCTGTCGGGTTCCGCTTCGAGCCCAGCCTCAGGTTCCGAAAGTGCCTCTCCTCCTCAGTGCCATCCTCGCCCTGTCCCCCATCCAGGTGCAGGCCCAGGCGCCAACGCAGGCTGGCTCCGATTCCTGGATAGTTGCCAGCAAAGGTGGCACTGCCACCTTCCTGGCCCCCGATGGCTCCCATCCGATAGCGGGCAGCTTCCTCGATGCCAAGCCCTTTTCCGAGGGGCGCTCTGCGGTGCAGGTGGAGGTGGGCAACTCTCCCATTCCGGCCATGAACGGCCCCAAGTGGGGCTATATCGATGCGAAGGGCCTTTTGTCCATTCCCACAATCTATGAGCAGGCGCGGTCCTTTCGATCCGGGGTGGCCTGGGTCAGGGTCCTGACACACTGGGGCCTGATCGGGCCCCAGGGGCGTTTCATCCTCGAACCCAGCTACGAGGATGTCGGAAGCTTTTCCGAGGGCCTGGCCCTGGTATGGAACGGAAGCCGCTTCGGCTGGGTCGATGTGACCGGCCACCCGGTGATCGAGGCCATATACGAGGGAGGCGGCGATTTCATCAATGGCCTGGCTCCGGTCAAGCGGGGATCGGAGTGGGGCTACATCGATCGCTCGGGCCACTTGGCCATTCCCCCCCGCTACACGAAGGCCTACCACTTTGTCGATTCGATCGCCCGGGTCCAGACAGGCGAGCACTGGACCTTTATCCGGACGACCGGCGAGGCCCTATCGCAGGAGCTCTTCGACAAGGCCGATGACTTCCACGAGGGCCTGGCTACCGTCCGGAAACAGGGCAAATGGGCGATCATGGACCGATCAGGGAAGCTCCTCTGTGGCTTTGAGTACGACCAGGTGGGAAAGCCCTCGGAGGGCCTTGTCGCGGTCAAGCTCGGCAAAGCTTGGGGCTATCTCGACGCACAGGGCCGGCTCGCCATCCCTGCCCATTTCGAAAAAGCCCGGGAGTTTTCCCTCGGCCTCGCAGCAGCCCAGGACAGTGCAAAGAAACTCTGGGGCTTCATCGACCGTAGCGGAGAGTGGAAGCTTCCGCCCCAATGGGAGAGGGCTGAAGCCTTTTCCCAGGGACTCGCCCGCGTTCGCCAGAAAGGCGGCAGCTGGAAATGGACCAGCCGCTCGGGGGCGACCATCGACGGCTGAGAGCGGCGGGCTTGATCGCCGATTGCTCATGGGCCCGCCCGTCCGGTCAAAGCCAGGTTCTCAGGCCTTTCTGATGCGTACTTTCCAGCCCCGTGCAGTGGCCTCCTCCTCCAATCGGCCGGTCCGGACCAGGATGCTCCCCTCCTCTGCCTCCTGAAGCTCATAGCGGAGGCGGCGCCTGGCACGGGGTTCTCCGGCCTTGTCGGCTCCTGCGTCCAGGGCGTAGCCGAGGAAGCGGTAGCTCTGGCCCAGTTCGTCGAGGAGCTCCTCGAGGATCTTTTTCGCTTCGGCAGCCTCCCCGCTGAAGCGAAGCGAAAGGATGGCGTACTGTCTCTGCTTGAAGGCCGAAAGCCCCAGGATGACTGCGCTGGTGACTACGAGGAAGCTGAGGGCGGCGAGCATGTAGTTGTTCACGCCGATCAGGAGCCCTTCGATGACCGAAAAGAGGATGAAGGTTATGCCTCTCTGGTCAGTGAGGGAGGAACGGAACTGGACGATGCTCAGTATGCCGAAGATCCCGAAAAACAGTACAATTCGCGCACCCTCCGTGCGCATGATCACCGCCATGAGGATCGTGAGCACGGGAATGACCATGCGTAGGTTTTCGTCGTGGCGCCCCCGGCCGGTGGCGCGGAAATAGACCAAGAGGATGAGGAAGCCGAAGACCGCGGCCATGAGAAGGTTCAGTATCGAGCCGAGGCTGATCCACTGGCTCGTAATCCCGGTCGAATCCATCGCAATCGCTTCGAGGAACTTGTCAACGTTGTCCATGACCTGATAGTAAGCTTGTGCTGCCTCGGTCGCCAATGGCCCAGGGCATCTATCCTCGGGTCGGAGCCAGGAGCCCCATGAATCGTTTTAGTCGCATTCCTCTCGTCCTGGTGGCTGTCTGGCCCCTCTGTGTCTCACTCCCAGCCTCTGCGGCCGGCCAGGGTTCCCAAAGCCAGCTCGGTGGGACGGCTAGCCTGGTCTACGACGAGGCGGGTGGATACACGGCCTTCCCCTTCGCTCCCTCCATGGAACTCCACTTCGACTCGAACCTGCCGCAAAAGTTCTCTTTCAGCTCAAGCCTGGGCGTCACTCCCGCGAAGGTCCAGCTTCAGGGCCTCAATCTTGAGTGGAAGGCGCCGGGCTGGGGAGGGGTGAAGGCGGGATGGGGAAGGCCCGACTCGGTCAGCAGCGACGCCTATTCCACCGCCAAGGCCCTGTCAGCGCGTGAGAGTCTCCTCGACAGCTACCTGAAAAGCCACGGCTTCCGCCCCAAGGCTGCCCTCGTCGCGCTCTTCCGGAACTACGAGCCCAGGACCCTGCCCCTTTCCTATACAGCCCAGTTCGCCTTCGACGGCAGCCAGTTCACCCCGACCAGCTTCGGTCGCCTCGGCCTTCACTTTGGGGGGAAGGACGGGGCTCTCGCCCTGTGGGCAGCCTGGGCGCCTCGATGGCTCGATGACGGGACCGGGAACATTGGCCTTCGTGAGGGCTATTTCGGCGGCCTCCAGACCTGGAATCACCGAGGGCTTTTCCAGTGGGAAGCGGCCGGGGTCTGGGGAAGGGCCCTCGTCCCCTATCCTGGCCTTCCTGCCAGCAGCCAGGTCCCCATCGATGAGGTCTTCTACGGCGCCAGGGCCTTTGTCGGAAGCGGCCTCGTCCTCGGGAACCTGGACCTTAGGCCGGCTGTCGGGGGAAGTGTGATCCGGGCTAGGGACTCCTCCCCCTCGGGAGTGAATGCCGAAGCCCTGGCGGCCTGCGGCATCTCCTATGGAAAGGCCGTGACGCTTCGGATCGAGGGAGGGGCCTTGCTCCACCTGCAGGGCAGGACCTGGATTCTGGTCCGTCCCCTGTGGACAGCCTCGGTCCGGGTCGATTTCTGATGAGGCCAATGATGAGGGCCACAGAAAAATTCCTCGTGGCGATCCTTGCCCTGGCTGTCCTTTGCCTGCCTTCCTGCGTACTGGATGAGCGCTTTGGCCCGGCGGCGGCTCCCGGGACCAGCCTGCCAGTCCTGTACCTTGCTTCTCCCCAGCCCGATCCCGTTGACCCGGACTTTATCATTTCGGACCTGAGGATCTACGCCAATACAAAGGATGCCTTTTCGCTGGACGGAAGTGCCCCTGCCTTCCTCGCTGCCGAGACCCCCCTCTTTCGCTCGCGCGCCGCCTTCCGCCCCAGGGGCCACAGCACGCTGGGCCTGCCCAAGCAAAGTTATGCCCTGGAACTCCGGGATCCCGCCCAGCCGCACAAGAGCCTGTCGGCTGCGATCCTGGGCTTTGCCAAGGAGAACGACTTTGTCCTCCATGACGCCTACCTCGACAAATCCCTTGTAAGGAACCAGATCGCCTACGGGCTTTCGAACGATATCGGACTCTGGGCGCCACGGACGCGTTTTGTGGAGGTCTACGCCGACAGCAGCCTGGATGGAAACGACACTGTGGAATATCTCGGCGTCTATCTCCTGGCCGAAAAGATCAAGCGCGGCCTGGCCAGGGTCAACATAACTCCGATGGATACCTACTCGAACGCCGAACCCGAAGTTTCAGGCGGATACATCCTCAAATTCGATATCCAATCGCCTGGGGACCTCGTCATCACCACTGCCAGCGGACTGGGCGTCCTTGTCGACTATCCCGACCCGCGCTATGTCACCGAGGCACAGAAGGCCTATCTCAAGGGCTACCTGGATGCCCTGGAAGCATCCTTCCACTCAGCCCATCCCGATGATCCCGCGACCGGCTATGCCCGCTACCTCGATCAGGCATCCTTTGTGGATTTCTTCCTCCTCAGCGAATTGTACAAGAATGTCGATGGCTATCGTCGCAGCGCCTTCATGAACAAGGACAGGGGAGGGAAGCTCAGGGCAGGACCAGTCTGGGATTTTGACATAGCCCTCGGCAATGCCGATTTCAGCGGCGGAAGCGTGCCAGACGGCTACGGGGACGACATGGCCAACCCGAATAAGGCACCTATCGCATTTGGATGGGAACTCATCCTGACCCTCGACTGGCCGACGGGGGGACCACCCTGGTGGTGGGCCAGCCTCCTTGAGGATCCTGGATTCCGGAAGCTGGCCCAGGAACGATGGACAGCATTGCGACAGGGTCCCCTTTCGGATGCCGCCATCGAGCTGCGCATCGCCAGCGCACTGGCATGCATCGAAGTGGCTGTGGACAGGAACTTCGAGCGCTGGGGCAATCTCGGGAGCTACGACTGGCCGAATCCGGTCGTCACCGCTGTATACCCTGAGCCACTTGGCGTCGATTTTAACCCAGCTGATTCTTCAACCTGGAGCCAGATCGGCTTCCTCAGGTATTTTCTCCTTCACCGCGCTGCCTGGATGGATGCGCCCTCATCCTGGGAAGCCCTCGACGTCTGGGCTGCGGACCAGGGTGCCCGCTCCCTGCAGGGAGCGACGCCCGGGAAGGAAGGGTAGAACATGACCGATACGCAATGGGAGAACCTGAAGGCCACGATAGCTGGCAGGGGACCCTCGACAATCCAGGCAGGCTTCATCATCGACAGTCCCTGGCTTCCCAATTGGTATGGAAAGTCGATACTGGATTATTTTTCGAGCGACGAGGTCTGGTTCCGCTCCAACATGAAGGCTATCACGGACTTCCCCGAAGCCACCTTCTTTCCGGGCTTCTGGTCGGAGTTCGGCATGTGCACCGAGCCCTCGGCCTTCGGGGCACGCTGCTCATTTCCGCCCAACGAGTTCCCCTTCGCCCACAAGGTCATCCACGAGAGTTCCGGCATCGATGCCCTGGAACTGCCCGATCCCCGGAAGGATGGCCTTTTGCCCTTTGTGCTCAACCGCCTGAAGATAAACCAGGATCGGATCGAGGAGGCAGGGCACCGGATCAGGTTCGCCGTCGCACGGGGGCCGCTGAACATCGCCAGCTTCCTCATGGGAACCACCGAGTTCCTGACCACCCTGATGCTGGAGCCCGAGCGTGCCGATGCCCTCGTGAAGAAGGTGACGCTCTTCCTCAGGGACTGGATAGAGCTACAGCGCGAAACCTTTCCCAGTATTGACGGCATTTTTCTTCTCGATGACATCATCGGCTTTATGGGCGTACCGGAGTTCCGCGCCATCGGCCTGCCCCGCTTTACGGAGCTCTTTGCCGACGACGTCGCGGTCAGGTTCCTCCATAACGACGCGCCCTGCGCCCAGTCTGCCGCCTTGCTTCCCCAAATGGGCGTAAACCTCTACAACATGGGAACGGACATCACCTTGCCCGAGCTTCAAGTCCTGACGGAAAACAAGGTTACCCTGCTTGGAAACATCCACCCGCGGGATGTGCTGGCGAGGGGCAGTCCCCAGGATGTCACAACTGCGACGATCTCGCTGATCGACTCGCTCGCCGACAGGAGCCATTTTATCCTCTCCTGCGGGGGTGGGATGCCTCCGGGAGTCAGTTCGGCCAACATCACGGCGATGCTCGGGGCAGCTGGGGCCTAGGCGATCATGTACTAGCTCCCCTTGACTGGGTGGGCCGCGAAGGCTCTGACGAGGGCCTCGAAGGCCCCGAGTATGCGCAGGGCCTTTTCCACCCGGTCGGGGCGGTCGAGCCTGGTCCACAGCGGTGGTTCCCAGAGGTCGATGAGGCTGGTGGTTCCCATCCAGAGCGTCGTCCCGTTCCAGGCCAGGCGGAACCTGACTCCGCTCTCCCGACTGGCTGCGAGGACTGCTTCACAGAGCTCCTCTGGCCAGGGTGGAGGCTCTTCCTTTCCTGCGAAGGTCACGACGAACTCGCGGGCGAAGTCCGGTGCCAGGGCTGCCGAGACAGCCTCTCCGGGGAGGGGCGCCAGGGAGGCGGTGATGCCGCGCGACTGGGCGTACCAGGTTCCCGAAGCAGCTTCGCCCTGACCGACTAGAGTCGCCTGACCCAGGACACCTTGGAACAGTACTTCCGTGCGCTTGCCCTTTCCTCCGGCTGATCGGACGCTCCGCGTGGCGCGGATCTCGGCCAGCTCCACGGCGATGCCGTCTACAGTTCCACGCACCAGGTCCTCGGCGTAGTACTGGCTCGCGGGGTGAGCGGAGAGGCCGCTGTCGGCGAGGGCCTTTCGGGGCAGGCCCTTGCCCGGGAGCAGCTCCCAGCCCGGCCTCCACGCGGCTACCGCAGGCACTGCGACGAGCTCCTTCCACTCCGACTGAAGGAGGGTCCACGGGACCTGCCAGACAAACCATCCAATGACTCCGGGAATTATCCAGACGAGGGGAAGGAAGCTGGACCAGGGCGGAAAGGCCTTGAAAAACCACAGGAGGGCTGCAAAGCCGGAGATCCACAGGAGGATGCCGGCTCCAGCCAGGAGGAGAAGCCGCTCTCTCTTTCTTTCGAGGCTGACTGTGGAGGGGTTCGTGTCCATTTTGGGGATTCTAGCCTACGAAGGGCCCTGAGTCACGATGGATTTTAATAGCTATCCCTCATCCAGGTATGCTCCTCATGATTTTCGCCGCCCTGAGGAAGTGGGTACCCCAGAAGTCACCCCCGAAGTCACCCCCGAAGTCAGGGCCCTACTCAAGGTCGTGAAAGGCGAGATGAGCAGGCAGGAAATCCAGCGCAGATTGCGATTGGCGGACGAGAAAACCTACGGCGTTCTTCGCTCGCCCCGATGGAAACTGTTTAAGGCAAGGTCGAGTCGAGCACCGAGTGGATTGCTCCCTGTTCAGCTCCTCATGGAATCAATGATACTTCGGGCGTTCACAACAACTCCTTGTAGTCGCAGCCAAGAGCCCCCGCGAGGCGGCGAGCTGTGCGGGGGCCGATGGCGCGCTTGCAGTTCTCGATGGCGGAGATGTTGGGGACGGGGACGCCGGATTTTTCGGAGAGGGCGGCCTGGGTCAGGTCAGCGTTTTCGCGGCGGATGCGGACAGTGGTGCCCGGTTTCCAGTTTTCGCGGAGCTCGCGGAGCCAAGGGATGTCGTCGGGCTTCACGAACTCGTCGTCGAAGTCGGGTTCGGGGGTGATGGTCACGCCAGGAATGGCCTTCTTGAGGATGTCCACGAGTTCGGCCAAACCTTCGCCGAACACTTCGACCTTAATAGGGGGCGTCTTCGCGACTACCAGCATAGTAAACCTCCACGTAGAGCGTGTCTTTTTCCCACAGCCAGCAGGCGACCCACGAGTAGTTCAGGTGGCAGTGGTAGGTCGTCAGCGAGAGTGCTGAGAAGTTGCGCCAATTGGTACGGATCGGGCCATAATTCTCGAGGTCGCCAACGAGGAGGGAGAAGAGCTCGCGGTCGTTGGCAGGTGCTTTCGCCATGGTCAAGGGGCTGGGATCGACGAGCTCGCTGGCGCTGAACTTGCAGGCAGCGACGCTGCCGGGGGTTCTGATCGCGCAGGGAGGGCCGTGGAGAATGCAGGGAATATCGAAACGCAAAATGGACTTATTATGCATTATAGTAATATGAAATATTAAGATATAGCCAAATATAGTGCAGGCAATATTGAAACATGGATCAATCTGCACTATTCTTTTTGCTGTCATGCTCAATAATTATGCGCATCTCTCTTTCCAGGCGCGCTGGACCCTGGATGGTGACACCCAGAACCTGATCGGCCAATGCCAGACCTGGGTCGAGGCAATGCTCGGTACCCCAATTCGGCCGGATTTCAGGCAAAGGCTTCTCACTTGAGAGTACCGAGTTCTAGCTTGAAAACAGTGCCTTAACGGCACGCGGATGCCCGTTCACCCGGCCTCATTGCCGGATTATGAAACGCCTTG
>CAIJMU010000025.1 GCA_903821875.1 uncultured Spirochaetota bacterium | reverse complement strand
GGGCTTGGATTCGGACATCCAGGAGGCGGCGAACATGATGGCTCTGTTCAACAAATCGAAGCGCGCCCGCTGGGCCTACGACCGCCGCATGGACTGGATCAGCCGAGTCAAGGACTGGCACATCGTCGACCGGGCTGAGGGTTTGGCCGATGGCAGGATCGAGGGCAAAGCAGAGGGAGCTTTGGAAACTGCTCGACGCCTCAAGGGACTTGGAATTGATTCTGCCATCATCGCGGAGGGCACAGGTTTGACGCCCGAAGAAGTGGAGAAGGCCTAAAGAAGGTTCCAGGCTCGCGGGGTCTGACCCTCAGGGCTGGTCCCCTTATTCGGTGTCACCAGACTCCACCATAGGGTGAGAGGAGGGAGGCCTGAGCCCCCTTCCTAATCAAGGCAATCATTATTTCTGGTTTCAGTTCGGCGGAGACCCAGGTGGCTGCGCCCTCCCTGTTCCATCCAGAGCAAGAATATGCTCTGGATGGAACTGATGGAGCCGGGGGTCTGACCCCGAAGGCTTGTCATGGTACATAAGCTCCAGAATCTGTAATAGTACCGACGAGTACGAGGGTGCCGGATGTATCCATCGTGCAGATATTCCATGTGTCGTTGTTCGTCGTGCCGCTCGTGATGGCTGGAACATAGAAGGTTCCAATCAGGGTAGTCGTCGTGCCTGCGCTATTGCTGCGATAAACGGTAAGTTTCGCCCCTGATGCTTTCATTGCTATTGGCTCTGTGCCGTTCTTGGGACTCGCAGCTCCATTGGATGCATCATAGAACCAGTCCCAATGGCTATAGTTCAGTGCAGCGATAGTGATGGTCTTTCCGGTGGTTCCATAGATTCCGCTATGTTGCCCTATGGATACAGCTTCTGGTCCACTGCCAGTAGTGCAATCGCTTTCGATCTTGGCATAGTCAGAATTCACATCCGCGACAGACCCAAAGGGTGCTGCACTGTAGCCGGCATATCCATCGGGGAAGGTCTTGGTTGTTGCTCCACTCGGGAACATTGCCTTGATATCGAGATCCGCTGGACTTGAATTCCAGGTGAGGACGAAACGTGTCACATTGCCGGTGGAAATAGTCTGTGACATAGTCGTGTCTTGCCCGCTCCGTGTACTGCTTCCCGGGACGACATTGACGGTGAAGTACAAGGTAACATAGCCGGTTTTGATAACTTCAGCGGTATAAGCACCAGGCGAGTAAACACTCGAAGAATTCCTTCCATCCCAGGAATAGGTACCGAGTGTGGTGCCCGCAGTCGAGGAGCTGGTTGCTGTTTTCACAATAGTCCCAGTAGTAGTATTGATGCCAGCGCGGAAATTGATGGTTGCGCCGCCAACCTTAGCTCCTGATGTGGACGCATCAAAGATCGTGCCTGAGATGCCCGCGTTGCCGCTTGCGGATGAAAGCCAGGTCATGACCGATTCGATTACTGTATTAGCCCCGGCTGTGACCGAAATATCGGGATAGCTCGTGCTGTTGTACGTCGACTTACTGAAACTGACGGTCCAGGTTCCAGCTGGCACCGCTAGAGTAAAGCTTCCGTCGGCGGCTGTAGTCGTACTGTATATAGCGACTCCGGCTGTTGCACTCACCGTAACGCCTGCAAGGGCCGATGCGTCGGGCAAGGCTACCTGCCCCTTGATGTTTCCAGTCGAAACTACCGTTGCGGCGAACGTTGCGGTAGTCCCGCCATCGCGGGCCTTGGCGGTGATAGTGGCAGGACCCGCAGCAACTGCCGTGATCAAGCCAGTGGAGTCGACTGTCGCTTTGGTGGCGTCGTTGCTGCTCCAGTCAACGGTGGTTATGGTCGCGGTACCGCTTAATGTGGTCAGGGTCGCCGTTGGTTTCGCTGTTCCACCGACACCAATAGTCGCAGAGCTAGAACTCAGACCAATCCCCGTGACACGAACCATGGCGTATGTCGCCTGACTGCTCGTCCCAAAGGCGTTCTTTGACGCTACTGCGAAACTAGTATCAGTCGTGCTGCTCGTGACCGAATAGCTGCTTGCGTTGCCGGCAAGAGTCGAATCGCGTGCCGTACCACCGACGTACGCTATGTAGTTGGCAGCGTTCACGGCGCTCTTGGTCCAGGAGAGATTGATGGTTGTGTTACTGCCTGCAGTGATCGAAGCCGTCAGCCCTGTTGGCGCGCTTGGCGCCGAGTCGAGATCTGCGGAGGCTATGGTTATGGTCTTCGAGGAGGTCTGATTGTCGCAGACATAGGCAATTTCGTCGAAGGGCGCCATATCGACACCGTTTTTCTTGAGGCGAAGTTTGACGATATATGGATCTGAAATCGCGCTTCTGACGCCGGAAAGATTCATGCTTGCAGTGCCAGCTGCGTTTGTTACGCCACTTGCTAGCGTGATGTCCTTGTTGTCGGAAAGCCTGGCAAGGCTGAGCGAACTAAAATCGGCATCGATCGTGGTCCAGTTAAAGGTGACATTGAGCGTACCGGTACCGTTCTCGGTTGGTGCAAAGCTGACCGTCTGGGTGCTTGGTGTAGAACCTGCGGCAACATCGATCTTTACCACATTACTTCTCCCGAGCAGTTGCGTGGGAGGCGTGGCAACAGAGCCGGTGTTGAGATAGGCCTCGACCACAAGATTCCAGGTACCAGTGGGAACCGAAGAAGCCGTAATCGTGCTTGTCGTCGAGTAGCCGAGTACGTCGACTGAGCCTGTCCTGGAAAGCCGGACCATGTAGGATGCGATAGTCGGTGCCGTTGGCGCGATTGTCCTGCTTGCGCTTTCGTTTACGACCGTGATCGCGACATTTCCTGTTCCGGGCTTTGCCCAAACATTGAGCAGGGTGCAGGCGTTCGCGAATAGCAAGCCGATAAGCGCGACAGCGAAAAGTCCGAGGATGCGAGGGAATCGGTTTGAGTTGTGCATATTCATCATATTCCCCTTAGTACCTGACTTCGAAGGTCACATAGGCATCATATACATAGGTGCCCGAGAGTATTGAGAGCCAGATTCTATGCTTTCCAATCGCGTAATCAGAGGCATTTACCGTGATGGTCTTGGTCGTAACTGTTTGTGTCACTCCATCGACTTTCCAGGTATAGGACGCAAACGTTGAGGTCGCGGTGACTGTGAGCGAGGTCGGCGTAGCCGAACTCTTATAGATGATTGAGTTATTCCCATCCAGGCTAAAGGTCGGCTGGCTCGGGTTCGCGAAGGACACTGTCGCAGTTAGCGATCCATTTGAACTGGTCGCTGCCGTTCCCTTCACCGTCACCTTGATGATGACCGGCTGGGTTACGACTGGCGATGTTCCCTTGCTGACAGTGCCCGTGAAGGTCACAACTGTGTCCGCGGCAGGCCGGGTGACGATGATGGGTAGACCGGAGCTATAGCTTCCCGGGCTTGGTGGAAAGCCGCAGACTGTGATGCTTGTTTGATCGGGATTTTCTGTGTTGGTCGGTGTCCAGGCTATGGTCGAGCCATCGGCTCCCGTGCTGGGCAGGACAAAGTTGCCTGTAACCGTGGTAGTTGTGGTCGTCACGCCACCTGTTGTCGTCGTGCTTGTCGTATCGCCCGGGGAAAGTACAATTTCCTTTAAAATAGTGCTTGGCGTGGCATCCTCGGTCACGCAGGCTGTATCGGTGGCTGGTTTGGCAGGTATCAGCACCGGATAGCTGATAACCACGGGTACGCCGTTCTTGATGACAGTAGCCGTCAGTGTCACGGTTGTATCCACCGTCGGCCTGGTGACGATAACTGGAATCGGATCTCCGCTTCCAAGGGTAAGGCCGGGAGCTGACGGAATGGTCAGCACCGAGGTCGTCGATGTCGGGCTGTAGGCCGTGGGATTCGGGAAGGTCCAGGTGATCGTCGTGCCATCGGGGCCAAGCGTCGGCAGATCAAAAAGCGTCTTGATGCTAGGTGGAGTCCCGCTTCCCTCACCGGGCTGGAAATCGACCAATTGCGTGATTTGAGTGGTGGTGAGGGTTGCGGTAGTCACGTCGACCTGGGGCTTGCTGGGTACCGTGACGACATAGGTCTTGGTTACCGGTGTTCCCGTCGGCGGCGTGATGGTGGCGGTAAGGGTTACCGTCGTATCGGTCGGCGCCGTTGTTGTCGGTCTTGTCACCGTACCCGTACTCGGGTTGATCGGCCCGCCGGCTGCGACCGTGGGGCTGGCCGCCCAGGTGATGGTGGAGCCATTGGGTCCGGCAGTCGGGAGGGTCAGATTGCCGGTGACGGTGCCTGGATTGTCACCCGGCTGGAAGCCGATTTCGAGGGCAAGAGAGTCGCTGGTCGCTGGCGTAGTCGTATCCTTGGCCTTGACCGTGACATCGAAGGTTTTTACGACCTGCGGAGTGCCGTCGCCTATGGTCGCGACAAGAATCACCGAGGTGCCCGTCGTTGGGAGTGTTACCTTGCCGGTCGAGGGATCGATCGGAGAGGTTGAGGGATAGGAAGCTGGGGTTCCGTCCGCCTTGAGCACGGTCCAGGTGATGGGTGAACCGTTCGGACCGGTGGTCGGAAGCTCGATATTCCTGTCGAGAACAAGCGGGCCCGTGCCATCGGGATAGCCGGGTTCGAGGACCTTGGCGTCCTCGGTTACCTGGGCGATCGTCGTTGTCGGCCTGGCGAGCACCGTGACTGTCGTCGTTACGGTCTCGGTGATGACGGGATTCGTTCCCTTGCTCACGCTCGCGGTGAGGGTGACCGTGGTATCGACCGCCGGTCGCGTGAGGGTGCCGTCGGGAGCCAATATCCCGGCCGGGCTTGCCGTCCAGGTGATGTCCGTGCCTGAGGGTCCGGTGCTCGGCAGATCGAGCGGGCCGGAGACTGTCGGACTCGAAGTCGGCAGGGCATCACCGGTGCTCAGCCTGATGGGAATGATGGTGGCGAGATCGGTCTCGACGCAGGTCGTGCTGGTATCCGTACTAATTGGTTTTACCGATACCTGGTAGGTCTGGGTGGTCGTGGTCGGTACCCCATTGGATATCGGCTCGCCTGAAAAGGTCGCGGTGAGGGTGACTGTTTGTGCTGTAGTGCTCGGCCTGGTCACGTGGCCCTGGGCGTCCACGAGCTGGATCGTTCCCTGGCTGGGATCGGTGTAGGTCACGGGGTTCATGGCCCAGGTTATCGTGGTACCACCCGGACCGGTGCTCGGAAGGTTCAGGTCGCCCGTGATGGTCTTGGGTGTCGTGCCGGACGAGCTATCGTCTGCATTGAGGATGCTTGCGATCGTGGTGGCTGTCTGGGCCGTGGTGATCGGACTTGAATCATTCTGTACTATGAAGGTTTCGGTCTTCGTATACTTGGTTCCATCCTTCCATACGGTGATCGTGACAGTGTGGGAAGTACCCGCGGGACTTGTCGAAACGGTTCCCCCGGTCAAGGTTCCAGAATCAAGACTCAGCGTCCCCGGGTTTGCGGAAGTGTCGGTACCGCCGTCGATGGACCAGGTGTAGGAATCCACGCCCTCGGGCGGCATGAAGGTGATGACATCGGTGGGGCTTGTCCCTTTGTTGATGAGGGGAGTGGTACCGGCGAGATTGTCCTTGAGGGAAGTGGAACTAGCGGGCAGCTCGAACTTGAGTCCGACATAGGTCGGCGAGGTCGGAACGGTGACCGGGATGGTCTTCGCCGTGCCACCGCCCCGCGGGGTCGCCGTGAGAGTGACCGAACCTGGCTTGAGTGGCGTGACATTGCCCGAGGCATCGACTGTCGCAATCGTCGGATCGCTCGAAGTCCAGGTGATGTCCTGGAAGGTGGCAGTAGTCGGTGCGAAGGTTACGGGAATGCGCGTGGCGTCGCCCGCCACGGTGACGGAAGTCGGTACCGTGATTCCGGTTACAGCCGTGAGGGCGAGTGCCGTGGAGATCGTTTCCCCGAGCCCGTTGTACGAAGCCACTGTGTATCCCGTGCTTGCGGCTGTCGTACTTGTATCAGTCCAGGAAGTTGCCAGAGCCGAGAGGCTCGGGGTCTGGAGCACTCCATCCTTGTAGACCTTGAATCCGGTTTCGGTGTTCGAAGCGTCTGTCCAGTAGAGTGTCACCTTCCCGTCGGCAGCCTTTGTGGCAAACAGCCCCGTCGGCGCAGTCGGCGCCGTTCCGAGTTCGGTCGCCGTGACGCTGAGGCCCGTTGTGGTGGTCGAGCCCGTGCCCGTACCCGTGCTATCGCTCGTGGATCCATCATAGATCTGCACAGCCTCGTAGAGGGGCGGGTAGAGCACTCCGCCCTTCGAAAGCTGGACCACCATGACGTAGTTCCCGCTCGGAAGGCTCGTGGAGATGGGGAGCTTGCCGGTCGTGTAATCGGGAGTAAGCGTTCCCAGGGGAACCGCAGTGGCTCCGGCTTGGAGGAACTCGGATTGCTTGTAGAGGGTGACGGTCACCGAATCGACCGCAGTGACAGGCCAGGAAATGGTCGTGCCCAGGGTCCCGGTCCCCGTCATGGATTGGGTGCCGGTGGCTGCTATCGCGATGCTCGTCGTCGTCGTCACACCGCTGGTTACGGTGATTGAAATCGAATCAGAGCTGCCGCTCTTTGTCGAAGCGGAGTTGTAGGCTTCGACGATCAGGCTGTAATCCCCTGGCGTAACGTTGGCGTTGGTCCAGGGGCTACTCGTCACGTTTTCAAAGTCCTCGGCCGGACCCGTGCTTGGGGTCAGGGTAATCTTGTAGTGATGGGCGCTGGCGAGGATGGCTGGAATGATGGTGCCACGCGAAGCGCCCGTTGCGGGGAGGATGAGCCTGATAGCTCCCATGCCCGGCAGGGTCGCCTGGTTGTCGATCCGGGTCGTATCCCCCAAGGCACTGCTGCCTCCAAAGGGGCCGGCACAGGACGCTAGAAATCCCCCAAGCGCAAAGGCTGCAAGGATGATCGCGGTGATGCCAGGGTTGTTTCGCTGTTTCATGTTCCTCATTCCTCCACCACCGTGAAGGTGAAATCTGCTTCCCAGAGAACGCCATCTTTCATGGCGAACAGGGCAGCCTTGTTGGGTCCTGTGGGGAGCCCTACGCTCGAGATCGTTGCTGCGGCGGTCGTCGAAACAACCGCACCATTGACGACCCATTGGTAACTCGTAAAGCCGCTCGCAGCGTCGACAGCTATGGACTCAGGCGCTGCTGCATACTTGTTCAGCTTGATTGCCGCAGTCGGTGTAATGCTGAAGGTTGGCGCACTGGGCGCTGTAAAATTGATGGTCAGAGCCACCGTTCCCGTCGATCCCAGGGCTTTGACCTTGAGGTAGATCGGCGCTCCGGTCTTCGTTGTGCCGCCATTGCTATAGGTCGGCGTCACGATGACATAGACATCAGCCTGTCCAATTACTGGCCTGGTCACTGTGATGTCCCAGGGTGCCGGCGCGGTTGGATTGCTGGTCGGCAAGTCCAGCACCTTCGTGTCGCTGCTCGCGGTCTTGCTTACTGCCCAGCTGATGCTCGTGCCATAGGGACCCACACTCGGCAGCGTGAAGTTGTTCGTGACAGCGTTCGTGCCATCGCTACTTGCAAAGGTCGGAGCTGCCATCACGGCATCCTCGGCTATTTTCTGGGCGGGAGTATAGACCGGGTTCGGTGCAGTTACGGTGACAGTGATCGTCTTGGTCTCGGTCTTTTTGTCAGCGCCCGTACCGGATGTAATGGTCGCCGTGAGGGCTACTGTCGTGTCGGCATCTGGCCGTTTGACAAAGCCGGTCGTCGGCAGTCCTGGATCGGTGTACACAATGACCGGTGTAGCTGGCGTAGTCTGCACCCAGGTGATGGTCGAGCCATAGGGCCCGATGGCGGGAAGGGTGAGGGGGCCGGTGACGACGGGGTAGGTACCACCTGTTGGGATGGTTCCATCCCCACTATCGAAGCCGAGTACTGTAGCGGCCTTGTCGGCGAGCGCCTTTTCTGCGGGCGTCGAGGGATCGATGGCTTCTACCTTGACTGTAAAGTTCTTGGTAGTACTTACGACGTTAGGCGCAGTTCCGCTTAGGATAGTGGCGGTCAGGACGACTATGGCATCGCCGCTGGCAAGGCTCGGCCTTGTGACCGTACCCGAGGGTGTCGCAATGACACCGGCGGGGCTGGCCGCCCAGGTGATCGTTGAGTTGTTGACACCGGTCGTCGGCAGGCTGATGTTTTTTGTCACCGATGTACTGGTTTCCCCAGTGCCAAAGACCGGTTCGAGGACTGCCGCGTCCTGAGCGACGATATCGGCCGAAGCCGTCGGCGCTGGTTCAACAGCAAAGGTAAAAGTCTTGGTCTCGGTCTTTAGGTCGGCCCCCGTTCCGGAGCTGATCGTCGCCGTCAGGGTAACCGTCGTCGCCGTTGTCGGCTTGGTGATGCCTCCGAGTCCACCTACTGGATCGGTGTCGATGATCGGAGTTGTCGCGGGGGTGGGGCTAGTCTGTACCCACGTGATGGTACTTCCCGCAGGACCAGTGGTCGGCAGGCTCAGTGCTCCGGTGACCTTGCCTCCCGTACCTCCTGTGTCGCCAGGAACAAAGCCGATTTCGAGGCTGGCCTTGTCTGCCGCGACCACATCGGCTGCAGATTTTGGTAGCGCACTCACGATGACGGTGAAGGTCCTGATTACAGTCTCGCTCCCCTTCTGGACCACGGCAGTAAGCGTGACCGTCTTGTCGCCAGCAGTGTAGCTCGGCCTGGTGACCGTTCCGCCGATTCCTATCAGGCCGGGTGCGGACGAAGTCCATGTGATAATCGAGCCATCGTCGCCGATGGTCGGGAGCTTGATGTCATCGGTGATGCTGAAGCGCGAATCCCCCTGGGGATAGCCGATCGCGATGCTTGCTGCGTCTTCCTTTGCAGCTACCGCTGGGTCGGTCGGGATTTTCAGGACCGAAACGTCGAAGGTCTTGGTATCAGTCTTGGTGTTGGGCGCTTTCCCATAGCTAATAGTCGCTGTGAGGGTTACGGGTGTATCGGTCGAACTCCTGATGACGTTACCGGTGAGTGGGTCGATGACGCCAGTAGGTGTTGCGACCCAGGTGATGGTGCTGCCGCCTGGCCCTGAGGTCGGAAGCTCCATGGGGCCAGTCACCGACCCGGGCGAATCGCCTGCCTTCCACAGTGGATTGAGGTTGGTCTTATCTCTGCGGAGTACGAGTACGGGGTCAGCAGGGAGGGCTGCGACCAGCACCGTAAAGGACTTGGTCTCCGTGACTCCGTCCTTTGTAATTTCTGCGCTGAGGATGACTGTAGCGGCGGCATCCGTAGGCCTGGTAACCTGCCCGTCGGAGCCGAGTACTGTCGGATTGCTTGAAGTCCATTTAATTACCGAGCCGGAAGCCCCAAAGGCAGGAAGGTCGAGATCAGCAGTCACATGGCTCAGGGTGTCGCTGCCTTCAAAGACCGGCGAGAGACTCGCTGTGTCAGCTGCGACGGCTTCGGCGGGAACGGCTGGGGCTTCGGGTACTATTATCGTATAGGTTTCAGTAACGATCACGTTGCCGCGCCTGATCTTAGAGGTAACTATGACCGTCTTGCTGCCGCTCCCTGCAGGGGGGCGAACCAGCGTTCCATCAGGACCGATGACCGAAGGGTCGCTTGTTTCCCAGGCTATGGACGTGCCGTCGGGGCCGGTACTCGGAAAGGCAATCGAACTGGTGGCCGAGAAAAAATCCTGTCCAGGAGCGAAGCCGAAGGCGCTTCCCCCGGCGGCGAGGGATGCCTTGGCTTCGTCGACAATCCCCTGGTCGACCACGGGATCGGTTCCTGGAGCAGCAGGAATCTTCCTAACTACGACTTTGATTGTTTTGGTGACGGTTGCAATCCCATAACTGATCGTGGCGGTCAGGGTTACATACTTGTTTGCGTTCGTCGGTCTTTCGACCAGGGCCTCGGGCCCGTTGGTCGAGACCGAACCGTCGGGCGAGGTCCAGGTGATCGTGGATCCCGACAAAAGCTCTGGCATCAGGAAATCTTCGTAGACATTGTTCCTGTTATTCATTTTCGCCCAGGCAATGTTCGACTCGATCTGCTCCCCCGCCGCCGTCGCCTTGTTCGTGTCCAGCGTCAGTGGCCGGAGCGAATAGATCATGTCACTGCAGCCAACCGCCAGGAAGGCGAGGGTGCCGAGCGCGAGCGATTGCCGCGTCATCGTTCTTCCTTTGTTCCTCATTTCGAACCTTCCTCAACAGCGTTGTCCTTTACGATGATGATCTCGACACGGCGGTTCTTTGCGTCCTTGGCTTCTGCGATCGGCCTCGTGCTGCCGTAGCCGACAAAGGCAATCACCGCTGCTGAAACATAGTTGCGGCTGATGAAATACTTCATTACTCCCTCGGCTCGCAGTTTGGACACGGTCATGTCGGATTTCGGGGCATCGGAATTGTCCGTTTTTCCGGAGCTTCCCACTGCCGAATGCCCCTCTATCACGATCTTGGCATTACGGAGATCGCCGTTCTTGTCGAGGTTCTGGAGTATGACGCCCAGGAGATCCAGCTTGACTGCGACGTCCTTGTTGATGTCACCCGAATCTGCGCCGAAGGCCAATCCGCCAGCCGTTATGGAAATACCCTGGGGTGTCTCCATGACGCTTACGTTCTGGAGCTTCTTGTCGGCGATCTGTTTTGCTATACTTGTCGTTATCCTGAACATCGTCACATCTATGACATTCGCGGTGAAGGTCTTTTCGGTGCTTCGGTCTGCCTTGCTGATCACAGCCTTGAGGGTGACTTTAACATCCCTGCCCTCGGGGCGTTTCACGTCGCCATTGGATGCGACCAGGTCGGGCTGGTCAGCGCTCCAGGTGATTTTAGTCTTGTTCGCGCCAGCGGCGGGAAGACCCAGCTTTGCGGTGACATGGTTTTCAGAATCGCTGGGGGAGAAGGTCAAGGCAAGGTTTGCCAGGTCGGCAAAGACCGAGTAATCCTTGGCGACCACCGTAAAATCGCGTGTCGCGCGGCTTGGGCCATTAACCAGGGTGGCACGGAGCGTCACCTTCTCGTCCTGGCCAAGAGGCGGAGTGAGGACTCCAGAATCGCTGAGCGCCTTGGCTGAGAGCGAGGACCAGTTGATCGTCGATCCGCGTATTCCCGTGCCAGGTAGCACGAGATTCTGGGTAACAAAGGTTGCGCTGTCGTCGCTTGCGTAGCCAATTTCCGTTTCTGCGGAATCAAGCTCGGCTTTAGCCGCGGCGAGCACGAGCTGGAATTCCTTGCCCTGGTCCCTGAGTCCTGTCTTGGAAATCTTGACTGCCAGGGTTACGGGTTCATCTGCTTCGTTGGTCCTCACGATGGTTCCGTCGTTCCCGAACAGGTCTGTATTGGAGCTCGTCCAGGTGATCGTGGTTCCATTGGCTCCCTTGAGGGGCAGGACGATCTTCTGTGTTACCGCCATTTCAGTATCTCCGCTGCCGAATCCGAGGGCGATGGCTGCGAGGTCTGCGGCGATAGCCCCGTCTTTCACAGTTACCGCGAAGTCCCTCGTTGCTGAACTCGGGCCGCTGGAAAGGGCAGCCCGGAGCGTAACCTTCTCGTCCTTGTTGAGGGGAGGAACAATGCTTCCGTCGCTACCGACGCGCGCCGGCGTGAGGCTGGTCCAGGTGACGGTCGAACCTCGCTCTCCAGTGGCTGGGAGGCTCAGGTTGGCTGACACATAGTCGGCGCTGTCGTCGGTCGTGAAGCCGATGGCGAGGGCCGCGGCGTCGAGTTCGGCCTTGGCAGCTGCGAGTACGAGGGTGAAGTCCCTCGACTGTTCGCGAAGATTGCCCTTCGTGACTTTGACCGAAAGGACAACTCCCTCATCATTCTCGTTGTTGCGTACTATCACCGCATCCTTGGCCTTGTCAGCGGCTGTAGCGGCAGTCGGGGTCGGAAGGAGGGCCGTGTTCGAGCTCGTCCAGCTCATCAGGGTCCCATTGGCTCCCTTGAGCGGCAGGCTGATGTTTTTTGTCACTGACGTGTCGCTGTCCCCGCTGCCGAAGCCCAGGGCGAGTGCTGCCAGGTCGGCTGCTACTGCCCCGTCCTTTACAGTTACCACAAAGTCGCGTATCGCGGAGCTCGGGCCGTTCGAGAGGCTTGCCCGGAGCGTAACCTTCTCGTCCTTGTTGAGGAGAGGAACGACGCTTCCGTCGCCGGCAATGCGTGCCGGCGTGAGGCTTGTCCAGGTGACGGCCGAGCCTCGCTCGCCCGTGGCGGGGAGACTCAGGTTGGCTGACACATAGTCGGCGCTGTCGTCGGTGGCGAAGCCGATGGCGAGGGCCGCGGCGTCGAGTTCGGCCTTGGCTGCCGCAAGGGAAACCTGGACCTCAAGGGATGCCACGAGCTTGTTTTTTGTCACCTGGGCTGTCAGCGTGACTGGGGCGTCTTCCTCGTTGATCCGCACGACCGAACCATCAGCCACATGCAGGAGCTTTTCGTCGGAAGAAGTCCAGGATATCGCGGTTCCGTTCTTTCCCTTGAGGGGGAGTCCCAGTTTTTTTGTGACGGATTGCTCGGAATCGCCCTTCGCGAAGGTTATTGCTATGGCTGCTGCGTCTACATTGACTGAATTGTCAAGAACTGTGAGCGCGAAGACAACATCCTTGGATGCTTCCTTGCCGTTCTTGACACTGGCGGTAAGCTTCGCCAGGCCATCCTTGCCAACAGGGCGGGTAACGAGGCCGAAGGAATTGACGAGTCCTGGGGCATCTGACGACCAGATGATGACCGAACCATTGTCACCGGCAGTCGTCATGCTGACATTCTGGGTGACTGTATCAACGGTATCGCCGTCTGAGTAGGTGATCGCAACCCCGGTGGCATCGAGTTCGACTAACTCCATGGGGGTCATGGGCGCCGCTTTGACTATGAGGGTGAACTGCCGATCTACGAATGCTTCGCCTTTCTTGACCTTCGCCGTCAGGACTACCGTGCTGTCGCCGGTCTTGAAGGGTGGTCGCGCGACGCTGCCGTCGGCAACGATGATTTCGGAATTCGAGGCCCATTCGACTGATGAACCTGCTCCAAGCTTGACGGGCAGCTGCACGTTGGCGGTCACCGAGCTTTCGCTGTCGCCCTGTGCGTAGCCGACCGAAAGGGCCTTTGCATCCTCATCGAGGGCTGCGGCCGCGTCCTTGGGAAGGGCCTTCACCGTAAAGCTGATCTCCTTGCTTTCGCTCTGTCCATCGCGGGAGGTGGTGAGCTTCAGCGTGAGGTTCTTGTCCCCATCGGAAAAAGCAGGCCTGGTGACCGTGCCGTCGTCGGCAATGATTTCTGCGTCCGAAGACTTCCAGCTTATCGGGGTGCCGTCCAGCGCGGTTTTGGGCAGGGTCAGTGGATTGGTGATGGACGCCAGAGTGTTTCCTGTGGCCAGGCTGGGAACTGTCATGTCGGCGATCTGGCGCAGGGGGAGCTTGACTGATACATCGACGGTATTTGTTTTTTCGCCGTCCACGCTCCTCACCCTGATCGTTGTATCCCCGAATTTCAGCGCGTGAAGGTTCCCTGAATCGTCGATGGTTGCGATCTTCTGATCATCGACGGTCCAACGGATGGCGGGATTCGTCGCGTCTATGGGCACGACTGCGGCGGCAAAGGCAAAGGACTGTCCTTCAACGAGCGTCGGGGAAACCGATGTGATGCTTACCGATTCCACTGCACGGAACAGCTTGGTCATCGAATCCTTGCGCAGGATATACCGGAGGCCAAGGCCGATCGATAGCTCCTGGGCGCTGAACCCCTTTTGCTCCGACGCGAACAGGTAGCGCGGCTTGATATAGAGGTTGATCGGGCTTCGGTCGAAGGACCAGGTTATCTCGCCCTCGGCCAGGCCCATCTGGTCAAAGAATCCGCTTGTTGATGTCGAACCGGTCCAGGTTCCCGTGACGACATGCGCCATGAAGCCATAACCCAGACTAAAGCCGAGTTTCAGCTCGCCAGCCTTGGGAATAGCCAGGACGACAGTCCTGAATGTGAGACCTCCCAGGACGCCAATTCCAGTGCCAAAGGAGAGATAGCTCTGGGCAGGGTACCAAAAAAGGTTTTCCACACTGATGAAGCTGCCAAAGCTGCGATCCAGATTATAGACAAAATTGAGGCCAGACTGCCAACCTTGGGTAGCTTTCGCGACCTCATTGTAGCCGCCTAGTGGGAGCCCCCCTGTCATCGCAAAATCGACGGAGTCAAGGAGCAATGCCTGACCGGACATCGCCGCACTCAAGAAAATGGCCAGAACTCCCCCAAGGACATGCCTCTTATTCGGTGATTGCAACATGACAACTCCTATTCCCTCGTCGTCTTCCTCGGCAACTGCCCGAAGGAAAAAACCTGAGAAACTATTGCATACCCTATTCATATTTGCATTGGAGGTTCTCAGCCCAAATTCAGGGTGGAAACCCTCATTTCTTCGAGGGATTCCGGACATCAGACCCAGTCTCCAATGAATATGAGGGTTTAAAGAAAGCATACAATTCCCGCCATTGTTTGAAATTGACGAACCCTGCAGCTTCTCAGGTCAGCCGCAATTCTCCCGGCTCCAAAGGACCAATGCTTTTTCCAGCCATGACCTAAGGCCAGACAAGATTCCAAATGCGCATAACGCGCACTTGTCTTGGCTCGTTTGGCAAGGAGTGTAGGTACGTTCCTGGCCGATGGAATATAAATAGGACGTTTCATTATGGTATTTGGGCCCAGGACAGAAGGTCAGGCTGCATATTCATTTGTGGCCAGGCGTGCTAATTTTACCAGATACTCTGGAGGTAGAGAATGAGCGATCGCAGGATAGTGGAATGCGTACCCAATTTTTCTGTCGGCAGGGATAGGGTGGGGGTCGAGGCGATTGCCCAGGCTGTGCGCGGCGTCGCCGGAGTTTCATTGCTCGATGTCGATCCTGGCGTCGATACAAACCGGACTGTCTATACCTTTGTCGGCGAACCAGAACCTGTACTGGCCGCCGCCCTCGCTGCAGCCAGGGCGGCGTGGAACGTGATTGACATGACAGCCCATTCTGGGGCCCATCCCCGGATGGGTGCGCTTGATGTGTGCCCCTTCGTGCCTGTTTCCGGAATTTCGATGGAGGAGTGCGTCAAGCTCTCCCGGAGCTTTGGCGAAGCCCTATCCAAGGAATTGGGAGTCCCTGTCTTTTTGTATGAATACGCAGCAACCCGCCCTGGGCGCCGGAATCTGGCGGACATTCGCTCAGGTGAATACGAGGCGCTTCCCGAAAAAATGGGCAAGCCTGAATGGGAGCCTGACTACGGGCCTGCCAGGTTCATCCCGCGCTGGGGTGCCACCGTGACCGGAGCCCGCGAGTTTCTTATCGCGTATAACGTGAACCTGAACACCCGTGACAAGAAGCTTGCCAATGAGGTGGCAATGACAGTAAGGGAGGGGGGTAGGGCAGCGAAGGACCCGCAGGGCAGCACGATGAAGGACGCCGCTGGCAATACAATAAAAGTCCCTGGCCTTCTCCGGGACGTCCGCGCCATAGGCTGGTACATCGACAGCTATCGGCAGGCCCAGGTTTCAATCAATTTGGTCAACTACCGCACAACGCCCCTCCATGTGGTCTTCGAGACTGTAAAGACTGAGGCCGAGAGGCGCGGAATGCTCGTGACCGGTTCGGAGATTGTCGGAATGGTGCCCCTTGGTCCCTTGACCGATGCAGGGCGTCACTTTCTTGCCAGGACCGGCAAGAGTGAGGGTGCGAGCCAGCTCGAACTCGTCGAGATTGCAGTCCGCTCGATGGGGCTGGACTCGGTCGCCGACTTCGATCCCTCTAAGAAGATCGTGGAATGGGCCTGCCAGGGACCGAAGCCCCTGGCAGGCATGAAGGTCTCCGCCTTTGTCGATGAGATCTCGAACGAGTCTCCTGCCCCGGGTGGCGGTTCGGTGGCTGCCCTTGCTGGAAGCCTCGGCGCTGCTCTGGCCGCCATGGTGGGGAATCTCACGGTCGGTAAAAAAGGCTATGAGTCCGACTGGAAGGGCCTTTCCGCCATGGCGGCAAAGGCACAGGCAGTCAAGGAGCGACTCCTGGATGCCGTCGACGAGGACAGTTCCGCCTACAACGGCATCCTCGAAGCCAGCCGCATGCCAAAGTCCACTGATGCCGAGAAGGCAGCCCGCGACGCGGCCCTCGAGGCGGCGAACAAGCGCGCTGCCGAGGTTCCCCTCGCGACTGCCCGGGCCTGCGTGGAGGCTGCGAGGCTCTGTGTGGAAGCTGCGGACAAGGGCAACAGCAACTCGGTTTCGGATGCCGGTGTCGGTGCACTGATGGCCCGGACCGGGGCGATCGGCGCCTCCCTGAACGTACTCATCAACCTCGCAGGCATCCGGGACCTGGCCTTTAACGCGCGTGTGGGCGCGGAGGCTTCATCCCTCATGGCCGAAGCCCAGGACATCGAGGAAGTGGTTATCGCGCGGGTCAGGGCAATCATCGGCATGTCCTGACCCTCTGGCCCAGCGCCCGAGAGTCGCGAAAACCAGGGCCTTTCACTTCGGATGACATTGATGCAACTATGAACAAGCACGGCGGCTGTCGATGTTTTCCATCTTGTGATCCCTGACGGATTCCTTGCGATGCGATAAAAATATACCAATAGGACAAAGGCCGATAAGGCAGAGGCCAATAAGACAGAAGATTGACAGATCGCGGAATGCTGCTACTATGAAGGGTAAGGCCGTTGGCCTTGGGAGTATTCCATGTTCAATGAGAGACGCTATTCCGAATCGGTTTCGCGAAGCGGCACCCTCTCCTCGTTCCTCCTCGAGTCCCTGTTTCCGCCCCGGGTATCCGGGTCCATCCAGGGAAGGAGCAAAAACCCACGCAGAAGGCTAGTCTGCGGCCTTCGGGGCCGCTGGCCCTCAGCTTGGGAAATCTGCATACGTCCAGGATGGCGGTAGCTCGAACAGCGATCTGTTTCGAGCAGTATCCCGGGTATAGCCCCCGGGAGCCCGTTTCCCCAGGCCCCAGCGGCCTTGATCCCTGGAGACATCATGAATCAAAGACTATCGACAGAGATAGATACGTACACGAAGCGGACGTCCCGGTCTGCGGAAGCCCATAAGAAGAACCTTCGCCACCTGCCCTTGGGAGTCGCAAGCAATTACCGTTCCTATGATCCCTGGCCCCTCTTCGTGAAGGAAGCCCACGGTTCACATTTCCGCGACCTCGATGGAAATGATTACATCGACCACAACCTCTGTTTCGGAGCCCTTATGGCAGGCCATGGTCACCCGGCGATCATGAGCGCTGTATCTGCCCAGCTCAGCCGGGGGACCCTGTACGGGATGCCCCACGAACTCGAGTGGCAGCTTGCGGAGAAGATCTGCGCTAGATTCGGCTTCGAAATGCTCCGGTTTGGCAACAGCGGCACTGAAGTGACCATGGCTGCGCTGCGCCTTGCCCGGGCAGCTACAGGCCGGGACAAGGTCCTCAAGTTCGAGGGCAGCTATCACGGGCTTCATGATACAGCCTTGGTCAGCGTCAAGCCTCACGCTCCTGATTTTGGCGAGGCGGGACGGCCCGTGTCGGTTCCCGGAGGACTTGGCGTGCCCAGGTCGGCAGTCGAGGACGTCGTGATTTCCGCCTTCAACGACCTTGAAGGAGTGCGCAGCCGCTTCGAGCAGTTCCCGGGACAGATCGCTGCCATTATCCTGGAACCGATCATGATGAACGTGGGCCTGTGCATGCCTGAGCCAGGCTTCCTCCAGGGACTACGGGAGATCGCTACCAGAGCGGGCGCCCTCCTCATTTTCGATGAGGTGAAAACGGGGGCAAAGCTCGGCATGGGCGGCGCGACCGAACGCTTCGCTGTGAAGCCTGACATTGTCTGCCTTGCCAAGTCCATCGGTGGGGGACTGCCTTTGGCTGCCTTCGGAGCCAGCCGCGCCATCATGGACCTCATCGCACAACGCAGGGTCTTCCATGGTGGGACCTACAACACGAACCCCCTGTCGATGGCCGCCGGGCTCGCGAACTTCACTCAGGTTCTGACCCGTGAAAACTACGAACTCGTTGACAGGCTCAGCGCCAAGCTTGAAAAGGGCTATAAAAAGGCCGTCGCAAAGCACGGGCTCGAAGGCTATGTGATCACCGCTGGGGCGAACGGGGCCCTGATGTTCTATCCCAGGGAAATCCGCAACTATCGCGACTGGCTTGGCATCGACGAGGATCTCTGGCGCCAGTACTGGTTCGGGATGGTCAATCGCGGTGTAATGTGCCAGCCCTACTGGTGGGACGAGCAGTGGACCATTTCGGTTCAACACACCGAGGCTGATATCAACAAGCACATCTCAGCCTTCGAGGACATCGCCGAAGGGCTCGCCAAGACCCAGGCTGAAAACAGGGTCACCCAGAAAGCAGGCAGGGTGAAAGTGAGGGCATGAGCCCTTCTTGACTCAAAAATGCGGCGCTCCATCCTTCGCAGTGGAGCGCCGCCATCTTGTGCTTGCAGTCGCGCCCCTCCACGCCCTAGACTCTCGTAGCAATGCGGTTCCTTCTGTCCGGGGAGATCTTCCCCCTCCTCCTCGTGCTGCTCGCGGCTGCCATGGTTTCACAGACCCTGGGGCGACGGCTCCGGGCCCCGGCAACAGTACTCATGCTGGGTATCGGTATGGTCGCAGGCCTGACCCTGCCCGGGGTCTTCCCCGATCTCCTCAGAACCCTCGCTTCGGTCGGACTGGCCTATGTCTTTTTCCTGGTCGGCTGCGAAGTGGAAATGACGCGGGTGCTTCGCGCGAATCCTGTCGCTTGGCTCTTCGCAGGGGCCGGTTTTGCATCAGCCCTGGTGCTGGGATGGATCATCGGAACCAGGGCATTGGGACTTGGTTTTGTGGATTCCCTGCTGCTCGGAGTGGCTTTTTCTGCCGCCTCGCCCTTTCCGAGGCAGCTCGGCCCGCGCTTCGAGCGGATGGCTGGGCGGCAGGGCTTTTCGCTGCTGGGGGCCAATGATCTCGGGGAGGTCCTCAGGTTCTCGGCCTTCATGGTCCTGCTGGCGTGCCGGGTCCCAGGGCACGCAGGTTATTCGGTCGTGGCTGTCATCATGGTCCTGGCGGCTGCAGGTGCCAGTTTCTGGATCTGCTCCCTTCTGCCCTCGCTCTGGTTCGGGCGGACGGAGGATTCGGCCAATCTGGGCTTTTCCGTACTCGCCGGCTGCGGCTTTGCTGCTGCCGCCCTGGCCGGGCTCGTAGGCCTCCCTCCACCGCTTGGAGCTCTTGCCGCAGGTCTCGCACTGGGCCGCTACGAGCCGCAGGGTTCAGTTCTCGATGAACGTCTGGGCTTTGCTGCGAGGAGCATTTTCCTTCCGCTCGCAGTGGTTCCGGTCGGCATCGCCGTGGCTCTGGCTCCCCTCGCTCTGGCGAGCCACGCTGCGCTGCCTTCATCTATTTCGTCCATCGGAGCGGCCCTCCTTGCCTGCTGCTTTGTTGTCGGTCCGAGGTTGGCGGCAGCACTTTCAGTGCTTCCCCTCATCCCTCTCGGCCGCTGGTTCCATTTTTTTGCGATGGCGGCTGCGCCGGGGGCAGAGGCATCGACCCTTTTGTATATCCTCCTCGTGGCAGGGCTCGGAATTCTGGGACCACAGGAATCCGTATTCCTTGTCGCGGCTTTCGCCGCCTCCTGGATTCTCGAGTTTCTCGGAGGAGCTGAATCGATCGAGACCAGGCGAAGGCTTCCTGCAGTTTCCACGGGATCGGAAACCAAGCCCCGCAGGGACAGGCGTGAAGGCAGCAGCGCGGAAATCCTCGTCGCACTCTCAAATCCCGCGACGGCGCAGGGCCTCCTGTGGATCGGCATCCATGTCCGCGCGCAGGCTTCTTTCGAAAGGATCAGGGCGCTCGTTGTCTGCGAGAGTCCTGAAAGTGAGCGGGAGCTCGAGCGCGCCGAATACCTTATCGCCCAGGCCCTGGTCAAGGCCCGGGACGCGGAGGGCCTCATCGAGCCGGCGATTGCCATGGCCCCCTCCGTAGCCGAAGGCATCCTCAAGGCCGCTGCCCAGGGTCCGGCGCGGGCCATCATCCTGGGTTGGAACAATGCCCCGCATCCGAGTTCGCTTTTTGCCTCGGGAATCCACGAAGCGATCCTCGACGGCACCGATTCGCTGCTCGTCGTCGCTCGTCCCGGCCCCGGGTTCAATGGCATCGACAGGCTCGCCCTGGTGCTTCCCCCTGGTATCGAGGGTCGTCTCGATGCATCCCGCATCGCAGGCTCACTTACCCCGATCCTGGCGGCGACAGGCGCGACGCTGACAGTCTATGTGCAAAAGCCCGGTGGACCCGCCGCCCGGACCCTTGCCGGCATCGCGAGGCCGAGGGGCAGCATCGAGATAGAAGAACTCGACTCCTGGAAATCGGCTGCTCGCGTCGCGAAAAGCAGAAGCAGGGGTGCCGCCGGACGGACGACGGGTTACGCGATACTGAGCGGCCGCCAGGGCCAGCCCATCTGGCATCCCTCCTTCGAGATCCTGCCGGGCGAGTTCGCTGCATCCTTTCCTGGAAGCCCCCTCATGATCCTCTATCCTCCCGCCGTCGCCGAGGGCGGCGGTGGCGAGGGTTCCCCGCAGGGACTCCTCAATCAGGCCCTGGACAACGGCCGGGTCAGGCTCCGCCTGCAGGAATCCCAGCTGCCGGAGGCGATCAAGCGACTCCTGTCAGCTGATTTCGCAAAGGACCGCAGGGAACAGGCCCGCCTGACTGGGCTTTTCTCCGAGATAGCCCAGCACGAGCCAATAGAGCTTGAGCCAGGGGTCCTCCTCCTCCATGCACACATCGGCGGCATTGAAGAGGCCTTGGTCTATTTTGGCAGCAGGTCTCCTGGCTGGCGCATCCGTAGCCTGGCCGAACCCGCGAAGGTCCTCGTCATCCTCTGCGAACCGGAGGGGCTATCCCCAGGCCGCCACCTTGCGACCCTCGGCGAACTTTCCCGCCTGTTCCGGGACCGTGGGCTGGGCTTTTTGCTGGCCCAGGCAGAGGATCCCGAGGAGCTTCGTCGCGCCCTGCCGATTTCCTGATGTCACATTTTCTTGTTGACGAAAAGCCGGCGTTCTCTCTATACCTTCCCACATTGCACGAGGGAGGAGAATAAGCGGGATGCTTGGATCGAACGTTAGTATCTCGGGTCTTTCCAAGTCCTTTGGCGACTTCAAGGCGCTGAAGGATGTTTCCCTGGAAATAAAAAAGGGTGAGTTCTTCAGCCTGCTTGGCCCCTCCGGTTGCGGAAAGACTACCCTGCTGCGCCTGATAGCGGGCTTCGAGGATCCTGATTCCGGCCTGGTATCCATCGATGGGAGGGACGTGACCGGGCTCCCTCCAGACAAGCGCAGATGCAATACGGTGTTCCAGAGCTATGCCCTCTTTCCACATCTGACGGTCTTTGAGAATGTCGCGTTTCCACTCAGGATACGGAAGACGCCGGGCAAGAAGGTTCGCGAGCTGGTCAAGCGGCACCTCGACCTTGTCCAGCTCGAGAAGCATGCGGACAAGAAGCCCTCGCAACTTTCCGGAGGGCAGAAGCAAAGGGTTGCGATCGCCCGGGCCCTCATCAATGAGCCCTCGGTCCTCCTCCTGGACGAGCCGCTTTCAGCCCTTGATGCGAAGCTTCGCCAGCATATGCTCGTCGAACTCGACTCCATCCATGACGAGGTTGGCATCACCTTCATCTATGTAACCCACGACCAGGCCGAAGCCCTGTCAGTTTCCGACAGGATTGCGGTCATGGATGGCGGCAAGATCCTCCAGGTGGGGTCGCCCCAGGACATATACGAGAATCCCAAGGCCGAGTTCGTTGCCCGCTTCATAGGGGATACGAACCTGTTTTCTGGAAAGGTTGTCAGTTTTTCCAACGGAATTTCGCTGGTGCAGGACGAGAGGATCGGCGCCATCAAGGTCGAGGCCGGGAACGAGGCCCCCGAAGGCTCCTGGGTCAGCGTCGCCGTGCGCCCGGAGAAGATACGGATTTCCCTTGCTCCTCCAGCCGAGGCAGGCCCCTTGGGAAACGTCGTCAAGGGTATGGTCGACGAACCGATCTACTCCGGCTTCCAGTCGAAGTATTACGTGCGGACGCCCGGGGGTGGCCACCTCGTTGTTTTCAGACAGCATGCCCAATGGTCCGAGGGTGTGCCTGATATCAAGTGGAAGGACGAGGTCTGGCTCTCCTGGAGCGCCAGGGATGCGGTTGTGGTGGAAGCTTCCGGTACGAGCATCGCCCCCGTGGTTTCCGGCGACAGCCTGGACGAGTAGATGAGGCAACGCAATTACGGGCCCTGGTACTCCGCGCCCCAGGGCCTCTGGCTGACCCTTTTTTTCGCGGCTCCACTTTTCATCATAATTGTGTATTCATTCCTGAAGAAGGGCCTGTACGGCGGGGTCGAACCCGGCTTCTCCCTCGCGGCCTGGCATGCCCTGGGAGGAGGAACCCTGCTGGCTGTCGCACTCAGGACCCTCCTTGTGTCTCTGGTGGCTACCAGCATAACGATCCTGATCGCGCTGCCTGCCAGTTACTCCATCGCCCGGAGTTCAAACCAGTCGCTCAGGCTCTTCCTCATAATCGTGCCTTTCTGGACAAATTTTCTCGTCAGGGTCTACGCCTGGATTGCCATCCTTGGCAGCGAGGGCTTCCTGAACGACGCGCTGCGCTGGCTCGGCATCCTTTCGACTCCGGCGCAGTTCCTCTACAACCAGGGGACCGTCGTGCTTGTGCTTGTATACATGTACCTCCCCTATGCGATCCTCCCGCTGTTCTCCACCATCGAGAAATTCGACTTTACCCTCCTTGAGGCGGCCCGCGACCTTGGTGCCTCGCGGCTCACTGCGATCGTGAGGATCCTCCTGCCCAACATCAGGGGCGGGATCGTCACTGCCGTGCTCTTCACCTTCATTCCGATCTTTGGCGCCTACGCCGTCCCCCTCCTCGTGGGAGGAAAAGATGCCTACATGCTGGGCAACATCATCGCCGACCAGGTAACAAAGACCCGCAACTGGCCTCTCGCAGCGTCGATCTCGATGGCAGTGACCCTGATTACGGGCATCGGGGCCCTGGTCTACGCCTACACTTCGAGCAGGCCTGCCGCTCCCCAGGTCGATGATGCCGAGGATGACCTGGATTACATCATTCAGGCCGAGGCACTTCCATGAGCAGACGGAAAGTGCCTTCTTTCAGCGACGCAGTGTTCTGGACTGTCGTTGTATTCCTTTTCATGCCGCTGTTCGTGCTGCTTCTGTATTCCTTCAATGCGTCCAAGGGGGGCACCTTCACCGGCTTCTCGCTGGTCTGGTACGAAAGGCTTTTTTTCGGGTCGGACCAGCTCTGGAAGGCCTTCGGAAAGAGCGTCTCGATAGCCCTGGGCTCTGCCAGCCTCGCGACCTTCCTCGGCACCCTGGCAGCAGTCGGCACGAGCCGCTATAAATTTTTCGGCAAGGGCTATGTGCAGGCCATGAGCTTTGTACCCATGATACTTCCGGAAATCGTCATGGGCGTGTCGCTCCTGGTGTTCTTCGCAGGGCTCGGCCTCAAGCTAGGAATGGCCACGATCCTCATAGCACATACGACCTTCAACATCCCCTTCGTCTATCTCCTTGTGTCGGCCCGGCTCGAGGAATTCGATTCCTCGGTCATCGAGGCAGCCCGTGACCTCGGGGCGAACGAGATGCAGACCCTGCTGAAGGTCATAGTGCCGATGATCGTGCCCGGCATCCTGTCCGGGTGGCTGACCGCGGTGACCCTCTCCCTCGAGGATTTCGTGATTACCTTCTTTGTCGCCGGCCCCGGCTCGACGACGCTTCCGCTCTACATCTATTCCGCGATCCGTTTCGGCGTCTCGCCGGTCATAAACGCGCTTTCCGTCGTCATGGTGGTGGGAACAGTCCTCCTCGTGTATCCTTCCCGCCGTTTCCTCAAGGCCTTCGCCGCCGGCGCCTGAGGCCGGTGCTGTTCGGTATCGCAAGGGACGACCCTCGGTTGCCCCATTCCAGATCAGGGAGGGCTTCAAAATGAATGCTTTCTCAGCGTCCCGCGCGACCCGCGCCTTACCACGAGTGGCAGCCCTTGCGGTCACGATCGTCCTCCTCCTGGCCCTCGCTGGCTGCGCCAAGTCGGGAGACCAGGGGGCGAAGAAGAAGCTGTTCATCTTCAACTGGACCTACTACACGCCGGATTCGGTCATCAAGAGCTTCGAGAAGCAGTACAACGCCGAGGTTGTCTACGATACCTTTGCGTCGAACGAGGAGATGTTCGCGAAGCTCAAGGCCGGTGGCTCAAGCTACGATATCGCCTTCCCCTCCGGAGACTATGTCTCGATCATGATGAAGGAGGGCATGCTCGCTCCGATCGACCATTCGAAGCTCTCCAATTTCGGCAATATCGATCCCTCCGTTCTTGCCCGCTGCGCCTACGACCCGGGCAACAAGTACTCGATCCCCTACTACATGGGAGCCGCCGGCATCGCGGTCAACAAGACCAGGGTGAAGGACTACGAGAAGAGCTGGGCGATCTTTGGACGCAAGGATCTCGCTGGCAAGATGATCATGCTTGACGACATGCGTGAGGTCATGGGAGACGCTCTCGCCCACCTCGGGTACTCGGTCAACTCAGTCAAGGACACGGAGCTCGCGGCGGCAGAGAAGCTTATCAACGAGGGCTGGAAACCGAACCTTCTCAAGTTCGATGCCGAGGCCTTCGCCAAGAACTTCGCATCAGGCGACGCCTGGGTCGTCCAGGGTTACGCCGAAAGCGTCTTCGCGGAATATGATGCTGCCAAACGCAGTGATGTCGATTTCTTCATTCCTGCGGAGGGTGGGCCGATGTACATCGATTCGATGGTCATGCTGAAGGGCTCGAAGAGCCAGGATCTGGCCCTCAAGTTCATAGACTGGATCCATAAACCCGCCAATTATGCTGAATTCGTCGATGCCTTCGGATTCCCCTCGACGGTGAACGTCGCGGCGCGGAGCCTCAAGAAGGGTGACATGTGGTACAAGGTCGAGGACCTGGCCAAGTGCGAGACCAAGGATGACCTTGGCGCAGACCTCGAGAAATACAACAACATCTGGCAGGAGATCCGGGTAGGACTCTGACCGGCTTCTGCTGTCGGGCGGCTTTCCTGGAAGGCGAAAGCCATCCAGGAACCCGCGTCTTGAAGGTAAGGCAGCAGTTCCCGATCCTGGCTTGAATTGACGTTCGTGCACTTTCGGGATAGATTCAGGGCCATGTTTGTATCAATAGTACTTGATCTGGGGAGCGAGGATGCCCGGTCCTCGATCTACAACCTCCTGCCGCAATACGGCTTTGAAAGGGTCCAGAAATCCTGCTTCGAGAGCGCCACTGTCAAGGAAAAGGATCTGGCAGCGCTCAAGCGCGACATCGACAAACAAACCGACAGCTACGATACCGTCCGCATTTACCAGTATCCCGTCGAGGGTAGCCTCGTGATCACCCTCCTCAAGGACAACAAGTGGCGGCGCATCATCGTGCGCGATCCGGGCCGGACCCGGGAGTAAAAGGTCCGCAGGGATCACGAACAAGGAGTACGCCATGCTGGAAGACCTCCAGTCGCCCATCAACGAACTGCAGAAGGAAATCCTCGACATCTGGGGGCGGCTTTGACGTCGCGGCGATAAGCAGGAAGATCGAGGAAAAAGAGGCAGCCTCATCCGCCCCTGATTTCTGGGCTGACTCCGCCAAGGCCGGGAAGCTCATGACAGAGATCAAGTTCCTTCGTGACCGGATTGGCACCTGGACCAACCTGCGGAGCGAAGTCGATGCCCTCGAAGAGGTCTATCGGATGGCCCGAGCGGAGAACGACGACTCCTTCGAGGCTGACCTCCGCTCCACGCACGCGGGCCTCCGCGTCAGATTCGACAAGGCTGTCGTGCTTGAGTTGCTGTCAGGGGAGGCCGATCGCTCCTGTGCCTTCCTTACCATCCATGCAGGTCAGGGGGGCACTGAAGCCTGTGACTGGGCTTCGATGCTCCTCCGAATGTATACGCGATGGGCAGAACGTCGCGGCTTCAAGTATGAAATGATAGACATGCTCGAGTCCGAGGGCGGTATAAAAAGCGCTACCATTGAAGTCGATGCCGAGTTTGCCTATGGCTACCTCAAGGGAGAATCCGGCGTGCATCGCCTTGTGCGTATCTCGCCCTTCGACGCCAACGCACGACGCCACACCTCCTTTGCTTCGGTGTACATCTTTCCGGTCCTCGACGATTCCATCGACCTCGACATCAAGCCTGAGGACCTCCGCATCGACACCTATCGGGCTGGGGGCGCTGGCGGCCAGAAGGTCAACAAGACCGACTCGGCAGTGCGGCTTACCCACCTTCCGACGGGGATTGTCGTAACCTGCCAGAACGAGCGAAGCCAGTACAAAAACAAGGACGTAGCGATGAGCGTCCTCAAGTCGAGGCTCTACGAGCATTACCGGCTGGAAAAAGAAAAGGAAAACGCCAAGTACGCCTCGGAGAAAAAAGAGATCGCCTGGGGCAGCCAGATACGCTCCTATGTATTTCAGCCCTATACCATGGTCAAGGATCACCGGAACAAGTTTTTCGTGGGCAATGTCCAGGCGGTGATGGAAGGCGATATCGACTCTTTTATAGAGACCTACCTGCGCTGGAAATGGCAGGGCGGGACGATCTCCTCCCAGGAGGAGGAGGACGAGCTCTGATGGTGCCTCGCCTCCGCAAACGCATTTCAGCCCTCGTAGTGGCCGCCTTCATTGGGACAGCTACGTTGGGGGCCCAGGCTGCTCAACCGGCAGCAACCCCTCCTACCTACAAGTTTGCCCTCACTGCCCTCATTGACGAGGGTGTCGCCCCCGAGGCCAGGCCCTTCCTCACCCGGCTCCCCCTCCTTATCCTCGCCGCCCTCGACAATCCGCCTCCCCGTCTCGAAATGGCGACCCACGCTGCGGAGGTGGGGGAGCGTACGGTACTCGGTAAGCGCTTTCAGGCTGGCGATGTCCTGTTTCGCAAGCTGGATGAGTCTGCGGCCCTCGACCTGGATCCTTCCATCGTCTGGTTCGACCGCCTCGAAAGGGTGAAAAAAGCCAACGATGCCATCCTGGATGCAAGGAAGGCGCTCGAATCGATCTCCGCCACTCCATCAGTGCCGGCAGCGATACCGGATGCGGCTGTCTCGACCATCAAAGTGGTCCAGATGCCGGGGCAGGGGAGTCTCTTCGACCTGGGAGGCCTGCCTCCTCTTCTCGCCGGAAGAAAACAGTCCGTGGATCTTGTGGTTTCAGGTCGAGTCCGGTCGGTGCGCAGCTATGTGGAGGTGAAGCTCGAAGGCTATGATGCCGCCATCGGCAGAAAAGTCTTCGAATGGAAGAGCTATGCAAATCCAGGAGATCCAGGCCCTCTTGCTGACACTTTCGCGCTGAAACTGGCCGATGTCCTGGCTGCCAGTCCCGTGGGAAGGCTGGTCATCGAGATCGATCCACCCGATGCCACGGTGCTCGTCGATGGAATACTCTTCGAAGACCGGCCTGCCGTCATGTTCGGCTTTGCCGAGAAAACCATCTACGCCCGAGCCTGGTCTCCAGGCCACGAGATAGCCGAGGGTAGCGCTACCATCACCCCGGGGAGCACCGGAAAACTGGGCCTTGTGCTCAAGCCGCAAGCCTATGGGTCGGCTTCATTGAAGCTCTCCCCTTCCGAAGCGAAGGCCTCCATCCAAGGCAAGGATATCGCCGATCCTGGCGCCATACCATTGGTAGGAATCCGGAAGATAGCCATTGTCCGTGCCCAGGGGCATGAATCCAGCATGACCGTCATTCCAGCCTCGGGGACGCAACAGCTGGCTGCCCAGCTCATCAGGATAGATGGGCTGGGACCGGCGGGAAGGGCCGAAAAAGCGAAGGACAGTTTCTATTTTTCGCTCGGGCTTGTAGCTATCGGGATGCCCCTCACCAATTTCCTCAAGGGCTATGACACCCTCTATGCGGACGCGGACCTGCGAAATCCTGGAGGGACCTTTTTTACCCAGCGGATCGTCGCGGGTGCAGCCTATTGGGGGGCAGCCCTGGCAACAGCCAGCTGCTTTGTCAACGGAGCCTTCAAGCTCGCCGAATTTGTCGGCACGGTCAGGTAGGATAGCCATGGGTTTCGCGGATCGACTGAAAGCGCTCTTCGGCATTGGAGGGTCACGGGATTCCGGATTCTTCGACGAACTCAGTGACCTCCTGGTCGAGGGGGACCTGGGCGGCGTCCTCGCCATGGAAGCAAGTGCCGAGCTCCGGAAACGCAGCCAGGCAAGCGCAGCCCATGGGGAGGCGGCAATACGGGCCGAGCTCAAGGCCATCCTGAGAGGCTACGGCAAGGAGGCGAGGCTCGACCCCGATCCAGGGCTGATGACTGTCTACCTTCTCCTGGGCGTGAACGGGGTGGGGAAGACCACAAGCGCAGCCAGGCTTGCCAGGCGCTTTATCCCGATTGTGGGTGCCGAGCGCATCGTGCTTGCAGCCGGAGACACATTCAGGGCTGCAGCCATCGACCAGCTCAGGCTCCACGGCGGGCGACTGGGGGTAAAGGTCGTGGCCCAGGCCCAGGGCTCGGACTCGGCAGCAGTCATCCACGACGCGATTTCGGCTGCGATTGCCTCCGAGGCCCGTGTCGTAATAGCGGACACCGCCGGGCGAATGCACACGCGCAGCGACCTCGTCCGCGAACTCGGCAAGATAGCCAAGGTCGTCTCGGCCAGGACCCCTGGCGCAGTGCTGCGCCATCTCCTGGTCATCGATGCCACGACCGGCCAGAACGGCCTTCGACAGGCGGAGGCCTTTTCGTCAGCAGTGCCCGTCGATGGTCTGATATTGACCAAGTACGATTCCTCGGCACGCGGAGGACTGGTGCTCGCCATCGCACGAAACCTGGGCATTCCCACTGCCTATGTCGGGACAGGGGAGGGACACGATGACTTCGTCCCCTTCACCCTCGACAGCTTCCTCGACGAGTTCGTCGGCACGACCCAATGAGGCTTGTCCGCGCCTTGGCCCTTGCCCTGGCGCTTGTCTTTCCTGGCCTGGCGGTCCATGGCGAGCCATCGTGGTACCGTTCAGACGCAGCGGGCTTCGCCTCCGAGCGGATGCCAGATCCGGAGAGTCCCAAGGCCAGGCCGCTCCCCGATTACTGGCTTTCCATCGAGGTCAAAACTGGCTCGGAGATCCGGAACCTCTACCATGCTGGTTCCCTCGTCGAGCGGAGGGAGAAGGTGCAGACCCCGGGCGGTGGAGGCTACAGCGAGCGGGTGTTCCGGAACGGAAACCTCGTATCCGAAACCAGCTACGGCCCACGGCAGGAATCGCTCGAGGAAAAAGCCTGGGTCCTCGTCGATGGGGCGGTCGTGCTTTCCTGGCGCGAGGCCTGCACCTACGCTTCGGGCAAACTTGTAACAATTGAACGTTTCGGGGGGGACGGCGCCAGCCTCGGCTCCAGGAAATACCGCTACGATCCGAGGGGCAGGCTCGTGTCGGTCGAGCTCTCGGGCTGGTATGGCGAAACGAGCGATGGCGCCATACCAGGGGCGACGGTGCCCCGGCTCGCCTGGAACCGGAGCAAGGGATCATCCATCCTCCGCGTCGAGCGCTTCGATTCATCAGGCAGGGTTGCGACAGTGCGGCGCGCGGACGCGAAAAAGGACCTTTCAGTCATACGTTATGCCTATGCCGCCACTGGTGCGCTCGCCAGCTCCACGGAGGAGGACCTTGCGTCCGGTCTCAGGACCCTTACGACCTTTGGCCCTGGCGGTTTTGCGTCGGCGATCGAACTCTCCAGAAAGGGCAAGCGCGAGGAAGTCCATGCCTTCACCTGGGATGCCCAGGGACGGCTGCTCACCGACTCGCGGACCTTCCCCATCCCCATCGAGACAAGCAGGTTTTCCTATGACGCTCCCGAGGGCGGGACACGCGAGGAGCACCGAATCGGCAATGAGGTCCTCTATGTCGCGGTTGTCGACGCCACGGGTGGCCGCATGGAGGAGACCTGGGACCAGGGTGCCCCCTTCGTACGCGCCTGGTTTGTCAACGGCGTGAAGGTCCGCGAAGAGTTTGTCGAGGACGGAGAGGTCTCGAGGGAGCGTAGTTTCCAGTGAGCCAGCAAGGATGGATATCCCTGGTGTCGGGGCGTTGGTTTTCCTCGCGCTCGCGGCTTGCCGGCGCCTCGTCTCCCTGGCTGGCTTCCTTCGGGATTGCCGCCGGAGTCGCGACGCTCGTGGTCGTCATGGCCGTGATGAATGGCTTCCAGACCGGCTACATGCAGGCCCTCCTCGAGGTCTCGAGTTTCCACGCCCGCATCACGCTACCGATCGATGCTGTGCCTCCCGCAGCTGCGCTCGACAGCCTCCGCTCGATGCCCGGGGTCAGGAGTGTCCTGCCCTTCCGCGAGATTACCGCCCTCCTGGCCGCCGAAAACGGTCGCAACCTCCCTGTCCGGCTACTCCTTTTGCCACAGGGTTTCGAGAAGCTCGATCCGGGTTTTGCACGGGAGCTCGGGGTCGGCTCCGCATCCCTGGCGGAAAATAGCATCTGTATTGGTTCTGAATTGGGGCGGCAGCTCGGGCTGGGGGAGTCGGAGCGCGCGAACATCGTGCTGCCTACCGGAAACGAGGACGATGGCATCGGCATCCGGGAGCTTTCGCTGACAGTCGGCTCCATTTTCAAGTCCGGCTACTACCAGTTCGACTCCGCCCTGGCGCTCGCACCAGAGTCCCTGTTCGTCGGCGCCGAGGGTAGGCCGGTGGGCGAACTCGTGCTCGGCGTCAAGCTGCGCCATCAGGATCGGGACGCCGATTTCGCGGCTTCCTTTCCCGCCCTCGCGGGATTCCTCCCCGCCAGCGGGTACCGCGTCGAATCATGGCGTGAGTATAACCGTTCTTTTTTCGGTGCCCTCCGGACGGAGAAGGTGATGATGTTGCTCTTGATAGGACTTGTCTTCCTGGTCGTTGCGGTCAACATCCATCATGCCATGCGGCGCATTGTGGCGATGCGGGGCGAGGACATCGCTGTCCTTCGGGCGCTCGGAGCGCGGACGGAGGACCTACGGGGTATCTTCGTGCGGAACGGTCTGGTCACCGGCACTCGCGGTGCGGCGGTCGGCCTCGCCATCGGCCTCGCGATTGTATTCAACATCAATGCGGTGATCTCCTCTGCGTCGACGGTCGCAGCCTTTGTGGGGGGGCTGTTCTCGGGCCTCGGGGGAGGCGAGGGGGCAGGGACCGTCGGGTCTGTGTTTTATCTGCAGTCGGTTCCCGTCGCGGTGTTCTGGCCTGAAACGATAGGAATCGCGGCTGTAGCGCTCGCATCGGCAGTCATCGCTTCCATGTCGGCATCCCATGAATCGGCACGCAGGTTGCCTTCGGAGATACTCAGAAATGAATGACCAGCTCCTTTCCGTACGGGGACTTTCGAAGCATTTCCGTACCGAGGCCGAGGACCTCGCTGTCCTCGTCGGCCTCGATCTCGAAGTCGCAGCCAGGGAGTCGCTTGCCATCATGGGTGCGAGTGGAAGCGGGAAGAGCACCCTCCTGTCCATCCTTGGGGGACTCGACCGGGCCGACTCGGGTGAGATCCGCGCCGGCTCATGGCAGGTCGAGGGCCTCGGAGAGAGGGAACTTTCGGCCTATCGATCAGGCTTTGTGGGCTTTGTCTTCCAGTTCCACTACCTCATCCGCGATTTCAGCGCCGTCGAGAATGTCGCGCTCCCCGCCATGATGCGGGGCGAGCCACGGGTTCCTTCCCTGAAAAAGGCCACAGCCATCCTCGGGGAACTCGGTCTCGGAGACCGGCTTCACCACATCCCCGCCAAGCTTTCGGGAGGCGAACGACAACGTACGGCCATTGCCCGTGCCCTCATCAATTCACCACAATTGGTTCTTGCAGACGAGCCTACGGGAAACCTCGACGCGGTCAATGGGGAGGCGGTGCGGGAACTCCTGTTTGGCCTGCCTCGGCGTTTCGGTACGACAATCATCGTCGCCACCCACGACGCCGGCCTGGCTACCCGGGCTGACCGGCGGCTTCTGATGTCAGGCGGAAAACTCGCAGCAGAAGGCGGCGACGCCGGATGAAGGTAGCCAATGCCGCTTTCGCCGCGCTACGCATCGTCGGCTCCTCTGCGATCGCACCGAAGCGGCGCGGGAAAGGCAGGCGCAGAGGCGGGCGGACGCAGAAGATGGGGGAGGAAACCCTCTCGCTCCGCGGCGCCATCTTCGGTATCGGCCTTTCCCTCGTCCCCTTCATCCTTGTTCTCGTGGTTGCCGATGGCATGATCGAGGGCATTACCTCCCGCTACCTCGAGACCTTCTCGTACCACCTGCAGGCATCATCGTTCGGTCCACACGACACTCCTCTCCTGGCTGAAACCCTCAGGAAAATTCCAGGGATCCGAGGAGCCTTCAGGGAACTGCGCGGTGCCGCCCTCGTAGTCCATGGCAGTACTGCCAGTCCAGCCATGGTGCGAGGTGTCGACGGGGGCTGGGCAGGGGATCCAGGGGTCGCAGGCTATCTCCGCATCGTCGACGGTTTTTTTTCGGTCGAGTCCCGCCGCGTGGTGCTCGGGGACGAACTCGCATCCACCCTCGGCGTCAAGGTCGGGGATAGTCTCAGCCTCGTCACGGGTGCGGGAGGAGATACTGCCCCAAAGGCGAGCCTGTTCCGCGTTTCCGGAATTGTTTCCGCTGGCTATCGCGATCTTGACCGTTCATGGGCATTCATCTCGGTCGAGAACGCGGCGCGGATCCTCCCGCTGCAGTCCAGGCAGGATTTCATAGGAATCAAGACCGAGGAACCCTATGGAATTGCCGAGGACCTCCGTCCACACATTGCTGCAGCCCTCCAGGAAGTCTCCGAAGGCGAAGCCAAGCATTTCCTGTGGCGGGTCCTGAGCTGGAAGGACCTTGAGCGGAACCTTTTCGAGTCCTTCGCCATGACGCGCTCCCTCCTCCTGGTCGTCATGGGGCTGACTGTAGTGGTGGCAGCGGTCAATGTCGGTTCTGCGATATCGATGCTCACGATCGAGCGTTCCCGGGACATCGCGATCATGAAGAGCTGCGGAGCGACTACTCCCTTCATCCTTTCGGTCTTCGTCCAGGCTGGAGGCATCACGGGCCTTGCGGGGAGCCTCTTCGGCTGTGCGGTTGGCAGCCTGCTAGCCTGGCAGGTCAATGGAATCATTTCGCTGCTCGAGAAGATGCTGGGTATCATCATTCGGCTTCCCGCCCTGCTCGGAGGAAACGCTCCGCCCGTGCAGCCGAAGCTCCTCGATCCCGCCTATTATCTTGAAACTATTCCAGTCAACCTGGATCCGTGGGCGATCCTTGCGGTCGGGGTCCTTGCCACCCTGCTCTGCCTCCTTGCCTCGGCCCTGCCTGCACTCCGTGCAGCCAGGATCCTGCCGCTCGAGGTCTTCAGGAAGACATGAGTTGTAGCCTCCGGCTCTAAAAGGGTATACTGATGTAGGGTAGTTTTACCCAGACAGCATCGATAGGGCCTTCCTAAGGCGCAGTTTTTGCTGGAAAATGGGTTTCCTGATGATTTTTTCGGATTTTGTGAATCGCAGCCCCCAGACATGGGCGTACTGTCAGGAAGTCTTGATGGGTCGATCCAGTCGCTGATCGCCTGTGCAATGGAGGAATCACGATGAAGAAGGAAGTTTCGCATTCTCAAGAGATGCCAGTCGATGCCGCCGAAAAAATCAAGGCCCTGGATGCAGCCAGGCTCCAGATCGAAAAGCAGTTCGGCCTTGGTTCCCTCATGAAGCTAGGGGGGCGCGAAAATGCTGTCGGCATAGACGCCGTACCCTCCGGCTCGATCCTCCTCGATGAAGCCCTCGGAGTCGGGGGATACCCGCGTGGCCGTGTTATCGAGATCTACGGCCCTGAGTCCTCGGGCAAGACTACCCTGGCCCTCCACGCAATAGCAGAGGCCCAGAAAAAGGGTGGCATAGCTGCTTTCATCGACGCCGAGCACGCCTTGGACCCTGTCTACGCAAAAAACCTCGGTGTCAACATCGACGAGCTCTGGGTATCCCAGCCTGACAATGGCGAACAGGCGCTGGAGATCACCGAGTCTCTCGTCCGCTCAGGCGCGGTCGATATCATAGTCATCGATTCCGTCGCGGCGCTTACGCCCCAGGCCGAGATCGAAGGTGACATGGGTGACGCCCATGTCGGCCTCCAGGCCCGTCTCATGAGCCAGGCCCTCCGCAAGCTCACGGGAACCCTCTCAAAATCCAAGACCATCCTCGTGTTCATCAACCAGATACGCATGAAGATCGGTGTCATGTTCGGGAATCCGGAAACTACTACAGGCGGAAACGCCCTCAAGTTCTATGCCACGGTCCGTCTTGAAGTCCGCAAGATCGAAACGATCGAAAAGGGCGAGGAAGAGGCCATAGGCAATCGCGTACGCGTGAAGGTCGTCAAGAACAAGGTCGCTCCCCCATTCAGGAAAGTCGAACTCGAGATCATGTTCAGGAAGGGGATTTCAGCCTCTGGTTCCCTCATCGACGCGGCTGTGAAATATGACATCATCGACAAGAAGGGAGCCTGGTACGCCTTCGGCGACGAGAAGATCGGCCAGGGACGCGAGAACGCCAAGACCTTCCTCGAGCAGAATCCTGAGATTGCCATCAAGATCGAAAAGACAGTCCGCTCCCGGATGTTTGATCCCCCTGTGCCTGAGGCACAGCCGGTTCCTGCGGCAGCCGCCCCTGTCCCTGCAGCCAAGGCTACTCCTGCGCCATCGACCAAGGCCGGCCTTCCAACTGCCGCCGAAATCAAGGTTGCTCCTGCTGGCCGTGCCAAATCGGGCACAGCGGCCGATGACGGTCTGTTCTAGCGGCTGTGGAACGCATCTTCCTCGGACTAGGCTCCAACCAGGGCGAGTCGAGGGTTATCCTCTCGGATGCCCTCCGAGCCTTGGGTCAGGGTCTTGTCCGGCTCCGATCCTCCTCTGTCTGGGAGTCGGAAGCCCGCTATGTCCTGGAGCAGCCAGCCTTCTTCAATCTTGTAGCCGAAGCCTGGACCGACCTCGAGCCAGAAGCTCTCCTCGATTTCACCTCAGGAATAGAAGCGCGCTTCGGCCGGGATCGGAGCAAGGAACTTCTCAAGGGACCGCGCCGGCTCGATATCGATATCCTTCTCTACGGCGAGCGGGTAGTGGAAACGGAACGGCTGTCGCTTCCGCATCCGGGTCTCCGCGACCGGAAATTCGTGTTGCTGCCCCTGCTTGAGCTCGATGCTGGGCTTGTTCATCCAGTTTCGCAGATTCCCTTGATGGCTACCCTGGCAGCCCTCGGCCCCCAGGGTATTTACCCAGCCTTCCCCCACGACTATGATCGCCTCCACCTCTAGGTCTGGACTCGGGAATGCCTCTGGCTTTTCCGGATCCAGGGCTGGTGGAAATTCCGATCGGCGGTACCTGCATGACTGAAGCGATGGAAGGGGTCGAAGGCGAAGCGGGCGCAAGCCGCGAAAGCCAGGGCCGGAAATACCGCCTCTCCGATTTCGAGGGCCCCCTCGACCTCCTCCTCTACCTCATCAAGCAGAACGAGGTTTCAGTCTACGACATACCCGTCGCATCCATCACCGAGCAGTTCCTTGGCTACCTTGACTCAGAGGAAAAGGTCGATCTTGAGGATCTCACCGAGTTCTATATGATGGCCGCGACACTGCTGTATATAAAATCAAAGATGCTGCTCCCGGTCCAGGTCGATCTCGGCGACGAGATCGAGGATCCGCGCAGGGAACTGATCGAGAAGCTCATCGAGTACCAGAAGTTCAAGAAGCTCACCGAGCTCATGGAAAAAAAGGAGATGGAGGTCGAATGGTCCCTCGAGCGCAAGAAGATGCAGCGCCCGCTGCCCTTTGCCGAGGAGGAATCCCTCTGGGAAGAAATCGGGATCTGGGACCTCCTCAAGACCTTTACGTCTCTTGTGACTAACGTGACCTCGGAGAGGATCATCGACCTCTACGAAGAAGTTTCCATCAACGAGAAGCTCGCCCTCATCAATGAATTCCTTGACCGCG